>DATDOR010000533.1:0-2929 GCA_035293165.1 Anaerolineales bacterium
CAAAATCTGGAGACCTCCCCGCCGATTCCTAAAGAACCAATGGTGGAAGTTCGCCGGTGATTGGTTCATGGCGATATAATAGACAAAATTATGGGATTTTCCCACCGCTTAAATCCTGAATTTTAAGCACTTGAGTGTTTGACAATTGGAGGATGTACGGGATAATGTAATTTGGGAGCGTGATAATGGGCAATATGAAAGGAAAACCGATGGAATTCTTGATTGACATTCAACAAAACCAAAACAACCCCAAAGGTTTGGAAGCGCTGTACCAATTTTCCCGGAACGAACAAACCGAGAACGCGTTCAAAACCGCCCTGTTCGCCTGCTTTGATGAATCTCCAGACAATCTACTCTATGAGGCCTGGTATTACCGTTTAAGTCAGAACGAACAAGAAACCGAAAAAATGGATAAGGGAACGAACTGGCTGGTCGCGATTCCGCTCGCTATTCTGACCGGCCTGATCGTATGGCTCTTATCGGATAACGATCTTGTCGTTTTGGATCGAATACCTATCCTCGCACTCTTTTTCGCTCCCATCGCGGCCATTGCGATCATGGCCTATCTGGTGGTTAGCGGAAAACGGGAAAAAATGCGCTCAATTTGGATAGGCCTTGGACTACTTGCATTCCCCGTGTACGTTTTGTTGATCATGCCCATCCAGCGAGATTTTTACAAGGAGCCTTATCTGAATATGGCAATGTTGCATATTCCGCTGGTGGCATGGATTGGCATTGGCTGGAGCGTCCTGGGTCGCCAATCTGATCAGAAAAGCCGGTTTGCCTTTATCATCAAATCCTTTGAAGTACTCGTCACCGCAGGTCTGTTTGTTATTGCAGGTGGAATATTTAGTGCGATTGCTTTTGGTATGTTCATGGCTTTAGGGGTAGATATTCCGGAATGGGTTCAACGTTTGATATTTGCTGGAGGAGCAGGAGTCATTCCTGTGATCGCAGTCGCCAGTGTATACAACCCCCTGCTCGAACCGCTCGCGCAAACCTTTGGACAGGGAGTCAGCCAGCTGATGCCCATCCTTATCCGTCTCCTGCTCCCATCTACGCTTGTCGTTTTATTGATTTATATCGCCTTGATCCCGTTCAATTTTCGCGCGCCGATTGAGAATCGCGATGTCCTCATCGTCAACAATGGGATGTTGTTTGCCATCATGGGATTATTGTTGGGGGCAACACCGTTACAGGAGGAAGATATTGTCCAAAAACTACGCCTTTGGACGCAGCGCGGGATTATTGCTGTTGCCTCACTGGCAGTGCTCATCAGCCTGTATGCTCTTACTGCCATTCTCTTCCGCACCATTACGGGCAGCCTGACCATCAACCGCACCATTGTCATTGGGTGGAATATTGCCAATATTGGAATTTTGGTTACGTTGCTTTACCAGCAGTTCAGGAACGGGCGTGAGCGGTGGGTTGGATCGCTCCAGAAAACTTTTATGGCTGGCAGCGCAATTTACCTGATTTGGGCGTTATTCGTCATTCTGGTTATTCCCTTGCTTTTCAGGTAGTACAAAATTGTCCAAACCCTTGCTTCACATCCAACTCGTCGAAGACAATCCCAACCTCCGTGCCGCCCTTCGAAAAGGACTGGAAGCGACCGGGAGGGTGCAGGTAGTTCACTCGTGCGATTCCGGCGAAAACGCGTTCGCCTATCTTCAGACCTGTCAGGTCTCCGAAGACCTGACAGGTCTCCCTGACGCCAACTTGATGGATGTTCAACTCGCCGGTATGAACGGCATTGAAGCCGCCGTTGCCATCCGCCGCGAATTCCCCCGGATGCCTGTCGTCTTCTACTCCATTCAGGATGACGACACTTATTTCCGTGCTTTCCGGCAGGCGGGTATCCTTTCCCACTACGCCTACGTCCGCAAATCCAACTACCTGCTCCCCGAAATGATTCTGCCCCTCCTCAAGGACGCCATCGCCGGGCGCAGTTTCATTGATTCCGAAATTGAAACCCGCGTCCACGAAGTCCGCCTCAAAGACGAACATGACCCGATGGCCCTCCTTGAACCCAACGAACAACAGGTCGCCCGAATGCTCGCCCAGGGTCTGACGAATGAACAAATCGCCGCCCGGATGGGGTTCCGCGACAAGCGCACGATCAGCCGCGTCAACGGGCAGATTTACACCGCCTGGGGTCTCAGTGACACGACGACCGAGGAAAAAATCGCCCGCACCCGCGCTGCCCTCATTGTTCAGGCCGGGCAGCTGATCCGGTGGGATGCGGATGGCGCTCCTCAAATAATGGATGATCGGGGTCAATGGGTGGCATATTTTCCGCGATGGATATTGGACACGTAATACAAGCTCCTCTATGACCGGTGATTGGAAATTCGACTGGCCTATCCTGAGTATTTCCCTCTTCAACACCATCCTCCTTCTCTGGTTAGGACTGACTGTGCTGCTTAACGCAGAGCGCCGCGATTGGGGCGTTTGGTTGATCGGTGGGGGTTTGTTGCTTGGAGCCTTCTTCTTCGTCAGCCACACGGCAATTTTTGGCATTGGGTTGGGCGTTTTTACGACGGCCTCGATTGATTTTTGGTGGCGCGCGGGCTGGCCTGCGCTTGTCTTCAACCCCCTCGCATGGTATATCGCCATCTTGTGGTACGCGGGTTATTGGGACGATCCGAATTCAGCCATTCATCGCCGCCAACGTCCCTGGCTTACCTTGACGCTCATCTTCTCAGCCGCACTGCTGATTCTCCTCCTTTTTACCCCTTTCCTTCCCTCGTTCGAGCAACTCGCTGAACTTGACCTTTCCAGCCCACTCAACCTTTCCGGGATTTCCCTCATTCTCCTGGCCTACCCTATCTTCATCCTGCTTTGCACGGGACTTTCACTCGATGTCTTGACTCGTCCTGGCCCATCCCATCGCTTATTAGGGGCGCAAGCCCGTCACCGCGCCCGCCCC
>DATDOR010000534.1:0-3544 GCA_035293165.1 Anaerolineales bacterium
GCAAAAATAGAAATAATCAAATTCAATTTTTTTTAACAGGAGCTTTCACCATGAAATCCACAATTCAAAACACCAAATTATTTGCCGGAAAAATGAATTCTCAGCAAGTTCGCTTGATCTGGGCACTCGTTACTCTCCTACTGTTTGTATTGGGTGCAGGCGCGCCGGAGGGTGGCTCGGGTTGGCTTGGAGGATAATCAATGATTCTCGCCCTGGCTGTGGCCGTCGGTTTAATCGCCGGCACGCTTCGGGCTACATGGCACAAGACAACTCTTAAAATTCCCCTTCTTAATCTTAGCTGGCTGGTTTTTGTCGCGGTCATTCCGCAAATTCTCGCCTTCCAGGTTAGCAGGACCGCTCAATGGGTTTCTCCCTCTTGGGCAAAGGCCATCCTGGTCACTTCACAAATCTTGTTATTAGGATTTGTGATCGCAAACAATAAACAACCTGGGATTTGGCTATTAGGCTTAGGACTCGCCTTAAATCTCTTTGTCATTTCTCTCAATGGCGGGTTGATGCCTATTACGCCGGAAATTGCTTCGCGTGTTCATCCAGCAATTTCTGCAGAGGAATGGGTTCCCGGCAGCCGATTAGGATTTGGGAAGGATATCATCTTGAGAACTGCTGATATCCGGCTCGAATTATTATCAGACCGTTTCTTATTCCCTTCCTGGTTTCCTTACCGGGTTGCATTCAGCCTGGGAGATGTGCTCATTGCCATCGGAACGATTCAGTTTTTATGGGTTGCAGCGGCGCCAGGCGCCATAAACCCAAAAGAGTTTTCAGGATAAAAGAAAAATCGGAGGCATTATGGCTCATCATACTCACATTCGCTCCAACGATATTAATCGTCTATTTGCTGCGGCTGTCATCGACCGTGAATTTTGCCAGTTGCTGTTGACCAATCCTACAAGGGCAATTATTCAGGGCTATTATGGAGAAAAATTCCAACTCCCTCCGGAAACAACGGCCCAATTGCAATCCATCCATGCCGCCTCACTTTCTGAGTTTGCAAGACAATTAGCCGTTAAAAATAATGGAGAACATTTCCAAAAAAGAGACAATTACTTACCCGCAAGCAGTTTCCCGCTCATTTGGCCAACCGGGTCACTACAAAATGCTTTTTCCTGAAAATGTAAATTTATGCACTGACCCGCAGGATTGTAGAAATGGGACGCAGTTACTTCGATACACACAATCCTTAAAAACCCAATTAGTGGAAACCTGTGAAACCACCATCCAGGGGTGGATTCTCGCATTGGAGATGCACGACGGAGAGAGTCGAGAGCATGCTTTTCGAGTCTCCGATTTGTGTCTTAAATTAGCTCATGAAATGCGCCTGACTGCTTCAAATTTTCCCCATCTTAGGAATGGGGCACTTTTGCATGATATTGGCAAATTAGGCGTTCCTGGTTCAATTTTAAAAAAACCAGGGCCATTAGACGAAACTGAATGGCAAATCATAAAAAAACACCCGGACTATGCCTATGACTTGCTCTCACCCATTTCGTTTCTCCAGCCTGCTTTAGACATTCCTCGTTATCACCATGAAAAATGGGATGGTACAGGATATCCCCGGGGGTTAAAGGCCGAACAAATTCCATTAAGCGCACGGATTTTCGCCATTGTTGATGTCTGGGATGCACTCTGTTCAAAGCGTCCCTACCGGTCCAGAGCATGGAATGAAGATGAAATCCTGTCCCTGATCCGTGAGCAATCAGGGCGTCACTTTGATCCCCATGTAGTAAACACGTTCATCAGTTTAATGGGAATATAAACCCAACCAGGGAGAATCACCCTGGATAAGCCATGAGGGGAATTTTTTTGGTTTTCGAACCACCCCATCCTTGCATAACATTTCCATACCGATAAAGGCCTGCAAGTCTTTCAAAACTCATCATTCTTATTCCTGGGGATTGGACATATCTACATTAGAGGTCGGTGAGTTTCAAAATCTGCGCGGAACTTATAGAAGGCAACAATCGTTTTCGGAATAAATACCACGGCGGCGAGGAAAATCTCGCCGCCTGTACTTTTCAAAAAACATCATCGGCTGTTGCAAAACTGTAACATCATATACTCAACCCGTTACACCTTTGCAATGGTCTCGAAACACGGATATGAGAAAATATCGTCAAGATATTACACGGTTATGCAAGGAGTAACCACCATGTTTACAAAAAATTATCAGCGCATCTTTCTAGCCGTTCTGGCTTTAATAATCATTACTGCGTGCGAGTTTCTCAACCCGACTGCAACCCCAGATCCGGCATCACCCGATGCGGTTTATACAGCCGTCGCTCAAACCGTTGTCGCGCAAATGACACAAGCAGCAAATAATACTTCTCCGACTCCAACGCTAGTGACAACCATTGAAGAACAGCCAACTGCCGCACCTACCATCACACCGCTCGCGACCTACACGACCCTTCCTACGTGGACACCTTTGCCAACCAACACATTGGTTCCCACCCCAACGGCCATTCCCTGTAACCTGGCCCAGTTTGTGTCAGATGTGACCTATGCCGACCGATCGGCTGTCAAGCCAGGGAAAACCTTTGTCAAAACCTGGCGGCTGAAGAACATTGGATCCTGCACCTGGACAACGAGCTACAATTTATTATTTATTAGTGGTGACAAAATGAATGCCAGCACCCTGATTCCTTTGACCAAGACGGTCGCGCCAGGCCAGACAATTGATGTCTCAGTGGAACTTACTGCCCCGGAAAAAAGTGGCTCTTATCTGGGCAACTGGCAATTGCGCGCCTCAGACGGGACAACTTTTGGAATTGGGGTGGGCGGGAATAAATCTTTTTGGGTGCAAATCGTTGTCCTCGACGTTGACTATACCCTACCCTATAGTTTCGTTCCTACACTCTGCCTGGCAACATGGACCAGCGGCGCTGGAACCCTCCCTTGCCCAGGTCAAAGTGATGACTGGAAAGGATTCGTTCAAATCCTGACCGAACCGGTTTTGGAAACTGGGAAGAAGGATGATGAACCTGCACTGTGGGTCCACCCCCAATTCACCAATGATGGGTACATCCAGGGAGAGTATCCTGATTTCCAGGTCTATCCGGGTGACAAGTTCGTCAGTTATGTAGGTTGTCTATATAATTACAAAAACTGCAAGGTCATCTTTACCCTGAGTTATCGTAATGAGAACGGTACAATCAAAAACTTAGGAACTTGGGCAGAAGCCTATGAAGGACTTGCTGTACCGGTTAGTATTGATTTGAGTTCCCTGGCGGGGATGAAGGTCAACTTCATCTTACGGGTAGATGCCTGGGGCAATGCAGATGGCGACAGCGCTTTCTGGCTCAATCCCCATATTGTTGGACAGCCCCGGTTAGATGCAACACCTTTCTGTCCAGGTTGCGATAACTAACGAAAAATCCCCAGGAGATTAAGTTCCTGGGGATTTATTTGTAACCGTTCAGTTCCCCCACCTGCAGGGGGTAAGAACCCGAAAAAATGGTGTCCGCAGGGGGTGTACACCCCCTGCGGACACCATTTTTTCGGATAATCCCCTCACCAAGTGAAC
>DATDOR010000535.1:0-5571 GCA_035293165.1 Anaerolineales bacterium
ACCAATACAACGCAGTTTGGAATCAGGCCGCTATACCGGCACTTGATGTCGAAGAATTTTTCCATCCCGATATCTGCCCCAAATCCAGACTCGGTGAGGACATACCCGTTGGGACCGGCGAGTTTTAGCGCAATTTGGTCTGCGATAATGGAGGAGTTTCCGTGGGCGATATTTGCAAACGGACCAGCATGAACGAATGCCGGCGTCCCTTCCAGGGTTTGCATTAAATTGGGCATGATGGCATCCTTCATCAAAACCGTCAAAGCGCCACCCACACCTAAATCATCGGCTGAGATGGGATCACCCGCTTTGTTCGTGCCGATTACCATCCGGCCCAGACGTTCGCGCATATCCTCCAGGCTGGTGGTGAGCGCCAGGATCGCCATAATCTCGCTCGCAACCGTGATATCGAAACCGGTTTCCCGCGAGAAACCATTTTCTGCAGAGCCTAGACCAATGTTGATTTTCCGGAGCATCCGATCATTCGTATCAACTACACGTTGCCAGGTGACGCTTTCCGGATCAATATCCAACCGGACAAATTTGCTGATTTCCTCAGGGGTCAGATCATCAGGATTGGTTTTGGTGATTCCCAGTTTCTTTAGACGACGGAACATGACAGGGGAGAAGGTGCGAGTCCCATCTTTTGCAGGCGGGCAAAGACGCCCAAAGAGTGCCTGGTCCGACTGCGTGGATTCGTGGAACATGCGGACATCAATGGCGGCTGCAAGCAGGTTGTTCGCCGCGGTGATGGCGTGAATATCACCTGTCAGGTGTAAGTTAAAATCCTCCATTGGGATTATCTGGCTGTAGCCTCCCCCGGCCGCGCCACCTTTGATTCCAAAGGTCGGTCCCTGGCTGGGTTGGCGGATACAGGTGATGACGCGTTTTCCAAGTTGCGCGCCGAGGGCCTGACTTAGTCCAACTGTTGTCGTGGTTTTCCCTTCGCCAAGCGGGGTTGGCGTAATTGCTGTGACATCAATGTACTTTCCATTGGGAACGTCCTTAAGTCGAGATCGCACGGAAAGATGAATTTTCGCCTTGTATTTTCCGTACAGTTCGAGTTCCTCAGAGAGTAATCCTACCTCCTCGGCAACCTGGAGGATTGGTTTTAATCTGGCTTCCTGCGCAATTTCAATGTCGCTAGGAACCGGATCTCGTAGTATGAGTTTTGTGGGTATGAATTTGCCATTGGTGGTTGGTTTAACTTTTTCGGGTGTTTTCAACATGTTCATTCTCCTTAATAAAGTAAAAATCTTAGGTAACTACTCAGCCGGGAACGGGATTAGCTCGAAATCTTCTCTAGATCTTATGGCTCTTTGGGAATCGGCGGGGAGGTCCCCAGATTTTGGGGTGTGAGTGGGGGGTACCCCCCACTCACACCCCAAAATCTGGTATTAACCACGGCAAATCCCAAAGAGCCATACCCATAGGATGCTGCCCTTCCATTTATCCTCCCATTCTCCCCTTTGGAATGCTGCCGGGGCATTAGGTTTTGCGCCTCCGCGAAGTAGCCCGGTAGACTGCACCGCACTTGGCGCGTTTGTCACGAATCCCATCAGCATTGCCCCGCGAACCCCTGCACAACTTCCCCGATATCTCGATTATCCGGGTGGGGTGCTGCTTCATACCGGTTTGCCCAATCCCGGTTTGAGGCGGGTCTTGCGGCAATTCGCCGGGCAATGGGCGCGTGCTTCGCTCCCGATCATCGTGCATCTGATCGCCGACTCTCCGGAAAATGTAAACCACATGATCCGTCAATTGGAGGAGGTGGAGGGTGTGGCAGGCATTGAACTGGGAATCCCCCCGGACGCGAACGCTGATCAGATATCAGAACTAACCCAGGCCGGGATGGGTGAGCTGCCTCTGCTCGTCCGGCTGCCTCCGAACGGGGTGCTGCTCGATCCCCTGCCCGGTGCAGTCAGTATTGGCCCGCCGCGAGGCGCTCTGCCAGGAAGTATGCCCGGCATGTTTGTGGAGGGTCGCCTGTACGGGCCGGCATTATTTCCCCAGATATTGCGCGCTGTGCGAGGGCTAAAGGAGCTGGGAGTGCCCATCATCGCGGGAGGAGGCGTCTATCACCCAACCCAGGCAGAAGCGTTATTATCTGCTGGAGCCCTGGCTGTTCAATTGGATTTACGCTTATGGCGTGGACCCTGGCCGGATCAGGAATGGGAATCCTGGCTGGCTAAGATCAGCGTTCCATCCAAATCGTCATCGGTCCATCGTTGACCAACTCCACCTGCATGTAGGCTCCAAACGCGCCCGTGTAAGCAGGCACACCTTGTATACGGAGTAATTCGGCAAACCGGTCAACCAGTGGGCCGGCGATTTCCGGTGGTGCAGCATCGGTGAACGACGGACGCCGGCCCCGGCGGGTATCGGCATACAATGTGAATTGCGATACTACGATAGCTTCTCCACCCGTGTCCAACACCGAACGGTTTGTTTTCCCCTGATCATCTTCAAAGATACGCAAATTGGCAATTTTTTCGGCCAGATATGTGGCCTGTTCCTCAGCATCTTCTGGCCCAATCCCAATTAAAATCACCAAACCTGGCCCAATCACAGCGATCTTCTCTCCGTTGACGGTGACACTTCCGCGCTGCACACGTTGAATGAGGGCACGCATGGTTTTTAGGCCAGATATTTTTCCAGCAATCCGGCGATCTCTCCAGGCTCGGCATGGCGGCGGGTTTGCAATTTGGAATAAAGCAACTGCCCGTTCACATTAAATTCAAATCGCCCGCCATCCGAAGGAATGAGACGAAAGGATTCAATAGCTGTTTCAAATTGTTCCAGTAGTTCTTCCGTCAACCTGACGGCTCGAGAGGTATAGTGTCAAGCGGCACAATACGTCAATTCAATCTTCACCATTGTCATCTCCGTTATTTTTAGAAGTATATCATGTACGCTCAACCTGTTATTAACCTTTCCTGAACCGGTAACTTGCGTGGAGAGACAACTGGCTTATAATTTGTTTAAAGGAGTAGAACATGCCTCTGAACGTGATTAATTTTGCCCCGCTGGTCGAATCAGATGGAACCGTTACCCTCATCAATCGGGTGCTTGGAACCCTGCAATTTGGGCGAGCCTGGTACAAAGAAATCCAGGCCCAGGAAATCGTCATCTCTCGTTTAAGAAAACTGCTCTCTGACCGGTTTACGCTCATCCGGAACTTTACCCTGCCGGATGAAGAAATTTCGATCCCAATCCTTTTGATTAGTGGGGCAGGAATATGGATCATTACCGTAACCGATGCCACAGGTATTTTCAAAACGCAGGGCAAAGAATTATTGGAAATGGACAACCGTACCCAGGAATTTGCCCCTGCCCAGGTCAATCTGGTCATGCGCACCCTATTGTTAAGCCGGGTGTTTGAAGAGTTTTTGCAGAAACACAAAATTCCGGTTCCTCCAATTGAACCGGTTCTCATCTTCACAGACCCTGGAGTGGATGTCACAACAGGCGATGGGAATATTCGAGTTCTGCTGAGTGATGCGCTTAATCGCTTCGTAACCGGTTTGTTGACAACACCTGCTCGTACGGAACCGGGGACCTCCAAACGCATTGTGGATCTAATCAATGAAACACAAAAAAAATCGAAAGAGGAGCCTGAAAAATCCGGTGGTTTCAAACTCAACTTCACGACAACCCAATGGATTGTGATTGGGGCGCTGGTCGTGATACTGGCGCTTAGCGTAATGCTCCTGATCGCGTTGCTGCTTTCCACATAATCATCTGCCCGATAGGACATCCCTTTGCAGGCCCCCATCTACCTCAGCCTCATTATTCCAGCCTATAATGAGGAGCGCCGTCTTCCGATCACCCTGGAGAAAGTGCTCCACTTCATCAACCAGCAGGCGTTCAAGGCAGAAGTCATCGTCGTTGAAAACGGCAGTACGGATCGTACTGCCGAAATCGTACGTGAATTGGCATCCCGCCAGCCTGATCTTTACTACCTAACCGAAGCAGTTCCCGGCAAAGGCAATGCGGTCCGGCGGGGGATGCTTGCAGCCAAAGGGGAATACCGTTTCATGGCCGATGCCGATCTTTCGATGCCCATCGAAGAGACCATTCATTTTATTCCCCCTCAACTCACCCACTTCGACATCGCTATCGCCTCCCGCGAAGCCCCCGGCGCCGTTCGTTACAGCGAACCTGCTTACCGTCATTGGGGAGGCCGCGCCGTCAATACCCTCATTCGCCTGCTGGCGCTGCCTGGCTTACACGATACCCAATGCGGTTTCAAATGTTTCCGCGCCCCTATTGCCGAGGACCTCTTCCGCCAACAAACCCTCACGGGCTGGTCGTTTGATATCGAACTCCTCTACATTGCCCGGATGCGCGGTTACCGCGTTGTCGAGCTTCCCATTCCCTGGCACTTCCGCGCCGAAAGTAAAATAAACCCCGTTCAGGATGCGCTCCGTATGCTGTTAGACATCCTGACCATCAGAAAAAACGCCCTGCAGGGGAAGTATGCCCCGCAACCATCGCCCCATTCGAATACCTCCCGCGCCTGATCTTCGGTTTGAGACAGCATTATGGCAGCGCGGATTTCAATTCATTGCTGGAATTGACGAAGCTGGCCGGGGCGCGCTCGCCGGCCCGGTATACGCTGCCGCGGTCATTTTCCCGTCGGCGGGCGCAGATTTGATCCCAACCCTCGCAGGCGTAAATGATTCGAAAAAACTGACCTCCTCCCAACGCAAACAGTGGGCCGCCCGTCTCCCGCAAATTGCTCTGACTTACGCCGTCGCCTCCGCCAGCGCAGAAGAAATTGATCGGATGGGTATCCTGCCTGCCACCCATTTAGCCGCCCAACGAGCCGTGCAAGCTCTCTCTCCTGCTCCCGATCATCTTCTGCTCGATTATATCCGGCTCCCAACGGTTAACCTCCCGCAAACGCCTCTTGTCAAAGGGGACGCCTGCAGCCTCAGCATTGCCGCGGCCTCTATCCTTGCCAAAACCGCCCGCGACGCGCATCTCCTTGCCCTTGACCGGGACTATTCAGGGTATGGTTTTGACGCGAACAAAGGTTATGGCACCCCTCAACACCTCGCCTCGCTCGAAAAACTTGGCCCATCGCCCATCCACCGCCGGAGCTTTGCCCCGCTCAAGCCACGATTATTATGAACAGGTCCTTTTCACTCGGAACCTTTTTGGATTTGAAACTGACCGCCCTTCCTTCGGCGTTCATTGCAACCGGTTTTTTATGGATCACCCTGGCTATAGCTGGTTTCTGGCTGCTTGATCTTTCCCCAGTGAAGGCAATTTTCGGTGGATTGATTGCTGCCTTATTGCATTGGGTGGGGGAACTCTGGCACCAGTACGGGCACGCGCTGGCAGCCCGTCAGGTGGGGTATCCGATGCAGGGGATTCAATTCTGGGGGCTGTTGGGGCGGTCTATCTACCCCCCGAATGAGCCGGAACTCCCCGCCCGAGTTCACATTCGCCGTGCGCTGGGAGGTTCTCCTGCCAGTTTGGTGCTCACATTGGTTACTGGTTTAATCACATGGGGATTGCGCGAGATCGGCGGTGGTGCATATTGGGTTGCTTTTTTCTTCTTCA
>DATDOR010000536.1:0-4841 GCA_035293165.1 Anaerolineales bacterium
CCCCGGCTCCCAGCCCTACCAATCCCCCTCCTCCAACGGATACTCCTGTGGAAGCGGGATCCCCAACCGCCACCGATGTTGCCCCCGCGCCTCCTTCTGATGGCGCCCTTGCCAACCAAGCTCGCTTTATTGAAGATGTCACTATTCCCGACGGAACCCTTGTCGTCGCTGGAAACACCTTCACCAAAACCTGGCGGCTCCAAAACATCGGCAGTGAAGCCTGGACCACCGATTATTTCTTCGTCTTCATCAATGGCGACCGGATGGATGGCCAGGCGCTCACCCTCACACAAGAAGTTGCTTCCGGCGGCATTATTGATATTTCCATCCCCATGATTGCCCCTCTCGAAGCCGGGACCTACACCGGTTACTGGATGGTCCAAACCCCCGACACCGAAGATGGCGTTGATGGGCCGGTTTTCGGCATTGGCACCAACGCCAGTCAGGCCCTCTTTGTTCAGGTCAATGTCATTCTACCCACCCCGGAGCCTACGGTCACGGTAACCCCCACTGCTACCCCCGAAGGCGCTACTTCCGAACCGGCCACACCTACCCCCACACCCGGCCCCAGCATAGTCAACGTCAGCCTGGGCGTGGATGCCAATTCCTTCTTCGGGACTTGCCCAGCAACGCTCAACTTCAGTGCAGTGGTCACCCTCACCGGGCCGCTCACCTTCAACTACCGCGTTAACGCCATCCCCAGTGATCCCAATTACACCTTCACCGGCGTCCCAGCAGACACGATTGAATCCACCCAAACAGGTCTTCACACGGTCGAACTCCCCTTCACCTTGACGATTACCGAAACTGTCATAGGGCAAATCGTCTTCGAAATCACCTCCCCCTCAACCGTGACTTCCCCACCGATTGCCTTTGCCGTCACTTGCCAATAACACTTCCTTTACCCAGGCCATCAAAACTGAAGCCCGGCGGCTCGGCTTCCAGCTTGTTGGTGTGACCATCCCGGATACACCTCCCCACTACCCTGTGTACGAAAGCTGGCTGACCGCCGGGCTTCATGGCGAAATGGCCTATCTGGAGACTGAGCGCGCCCGCGAACGCCGCGCTGATCCCCACCAAATTCTCCCCGAATGTCAATCCATTCTCGTTCTTGGGATACGCTACCCGACCCCAACCGGGGACACTCGCCATATCCGAACACCACCCCCACGAGGACGCACCGCCTCCTACGCCTGGGGCGATGACTACCACGACATCCTGCCTCCCCGTCTAAAGGCCCTCGCCCAGTTTATCGAAGAGCAGGCAGGACACCCCGTTCCCAGCCGTTGGTACACCGACACAGGCCCCATTCTGGAACGTGACCTCGCTCAGCGCGCCGGCCTTGGCTGGATTGGCAAAAACACGTGTTTGATCCACTCCCAGCAGGGTTCGTACTTCCTCCTGGCTGAACTCCTCCTTGGTCTTCCTCTCGAACCCGACCCGCCCTTTACTTCTGACCATTGCGGCTCTTGCACCCGCTGCCTGGACGCCTGCCCCACCCAGTGCATCCTCCCCAACCGGACAATAGATGCTACCCGTTGTATTTCCTACCTGACCATTGAACTCAAAGGTCCCATTCCCATCGAACTGCGTCCCCAAATAGGCAACTGGATTTTCGGCTGCGACGTGTGCCAGGAAGTTTGCCCCTGGAACATTCGCTTTTCAACCCCTGACAATGATCCTGCCTTTACTTCGCGTGAAAACGTCCCCACCCCAGACTTACGTACTGAACTCCATCTGACCCCAGAGCAATTCAACCGCAAATTCAAAGGCAGTCCAATCAAGCGTACCAAACGCCGCGGCTATTTGCGTAACGTCGCTGTCGCCCTCGGAAATGCAGGGGATCCAACGGTCGTTCCTGACTTGATTCACGCCTTGCATGATCCCGAACCCCTCATCCGCGCCCACGCCGCCTGGGCGCTCGGCCAAATTGGCGGCGAACAAGCCCGCGTAGCGCTTTCAAAAGCGCACCAAACCGAAGACGACTCCGCCACCCGAGCCGAAATCAGCCGTGCCCTATTCCTTTTTCAAAACAGATTTTAATTCTGGCTATACGCATCATGAGAACCGGTAGTGCCACTTTCATTTTCCTTTTTCTCGCCGCCTGTACACGTTCAATTTCTCAAGGACCTATTCCTACACTAGCTGTTGACCCCACTCCAGCTTTTTCGCCTACCTCTACACAAACCAGCACTGAAACTCTCGTCCCTATTCCCACCTCAACTGTCATCTCTTCTCTCGCCCCAACGCAAGCGCAAATTCCCACGGAGACCACGACACCAGCCCTGCCGCCACTCATCACACTGGTGTTTACCGGGCAGATCATCCCTGCGCGTTGTGTCCAGGCTGCGATAGATGCCAAAGACAATGCGGATACCATCTACGAAGGCGTTTTGGACCTCTTGCAACCGGCAGACTTGACGCTGGGTACGCTCAATGCCTCGCTCAGTGATGCCGCGCCCCAAACCGGCTGCGTGGAAACGTCCGTCTTCGCTGGCAGCCCGGAAAATGCCGATACATTGGCTCGCGCGGGGTTTGACGTGATGAGCGTTGCGACTGACCACATCAAAGATTGCGGTAAGACCGATTGCGGCGACCAGGCATTTGTGGAAACGCTCGAAAATCTCCGGCGCGTGGGCATACTCCCGGTTGGAGCAGGGAATAACCTGAGAGAGGCAATGCAGCCACTGATTGTGGATGTGAAAGGTGTACGCTTCGGGATCGTTTCGCTGGGCCAGATTGAACAAAACGCGTTTGCAGGGGAAAATTCACCAGGGATTGGGGTCTTGAACGAAGAAAACCTGCGTGCGGCCATCGCCATAGCCCGTGAAATGGCCGATGTGGTGATTGTCATGCCCCATGGGGGGCCAGAATACACCCATGCGCCTGATCCTTCTCAACTGGAACTGGCACAGGTTGCGGTAGACACTGGGGCTGACCTCATCGTGGGCAGCCACCCACACGTTATCCAGGCTTTTGGCGAGGTAAACGGGGTTCCCATCTTCTACGGGCTGGGCAATTTTGTCTTTGACGACACACAGGAACGGGAACGCCAGCAGAGCTTGATTTTACGAGTGTATTTTCAGGGGGCGGAGTATCTCGGGTTTGAAATCTTCCCCGCGATTACGGAGAAAGATGGGACAATACATTTAGCTGATCAAGAAGAGACAGAGGAGATATTGCTCAAGTTACAAGAGATCAATGAGGATTTGCGTTAATCAAAAAATAGTCTTCCTCAAACTGCCCATCTTTTCCGTATTGAATTTTGTTGATCTTCTGCACAATCAACCGCAGATCGTGCTCATACTTCGGCTCGGAAATCCCTAACGCTTTGAGAAACAACAACTTTTCCAGCGAGATCACTTTGAAATTCTCTTCTTCAATGGCTCGCTTGGATAATAACTCATACCCAAACAACATGATCGTCCGCCAGAGTTCAAATTCTCTCACGCACACGCCCAAATCCCCGAAAATATCTTTGCGATGTAAGGTTTCTTTTGCTCACCCGAACCCGATTCAAGCGAGAATTTATCGAAATTTTGTAACTGCTCAGGATAAAGCAGAGGAACCGCCGAAAAAAAGGTGTGCGTGGGGGTGTACACCCCCACGCACACCTTTTTTTCGGCCTCTGGGCTGAGTAGTTACGAAATTTTTAGACAGAACCTGCGAGGCAAAACCTTCAGGGTTTGTTTTTGGGGGACCCTTTTTCTTCCTCATCTTCCATTTCGGGTTCCCCCTTATCCGAAAAATAGAAATACAAAAAAACAGCGAGCATGACGACAAAGACAACCCCAAAAAAGGTGTCGTCAACGTAGGTGCCGTGGAGGAGGGGTTTGTAGAGCATTTGGATGGAGGTATACAGGTACACACGTATACAAGCAAACACGGTAAAGTGTATTTCTCTGTACCCTATCTACCTGTATTCCTATGTACTTTGTCTACCTGTCTACCTTTCTTCTACCGGCACTTGCAAGGTCATCGTACCGGCTTTTTCAAGGGTCAGGGTTAGCTCAATTGTATCGCCTACGGCGAGATCGGAATTTACCCCAACCAACATAACATGTAACCCGCCAGGGGCAAATGCCACCTCACCCCGGCTGGGGATGGGCACATTTTCTTGCTTGACCATCGTCATCACCTCGCCCTGGGGCATGCCTTCCATATCGTGTTCCCCTTCAACAGCCATAGTCATGTGCATTTCTGCAACACCAGCCGCGTTTGTCGTCACATTAAGCAAAGTATCGTTTTCGCCGGTTGGGTTGTCAATGACAAAATAGACTGCACTATTGTTGCCAGCCAGGGTCGGGCGCGCCCAGGCGTCTTTGACGGTGAGTTCTCCCCTCTCACAAGCAGACAGAATGAGCAATAGGGTGAGGAGAACTGGAATTTGAATAATTTTTTTCATCGGTTCACCTTTTTGTAGAGATATTGCTACTGTACAACTCCCGGCGACAGAAACCCTAAAGGTCTTTCCAGGATAGGATTGACACAAGGGCGAATTATATCATTCGGACCCTCCAGTTTTTCTGGCATAGCTTGACAAAATCGCTCAGTAGAATAGAATTGGTACAAAATATCAGTGATATTTTATATCACTAACGGAGCTATGACGATGAAACTCAAAACCTCTTTCTTTTTCCTTGCAATACTTCCGGTCCTTGCCCTCTTGACCTTTGTGCTTTCCGGGTGCAAGCCCACCACGGCCGCGACGGAAGAAACCGGCAACAACGCCGAAGAACATGAGCATGATGAACCTGCGGCTGAAGGCGAAATGCTCACCCTGCCCGCGTTGCAACCCGCCGCGCTCAACGGCAGCCCGCTCCGGGTAGTTGCCACAACGA
>DATDOR010000537.1:0-2362 GCA_035293165.1 Anaerolineales bacterium
CCAATGGGCCGGAAACCAGGCCGTAAAAGACACCTCCCCATCCCGCGCATCCCCGCAAACCCGAACACCACCGCCTCTCATAGGCCCCCCAATCCTCCAACAAATAGGGATACAAGTATACAAAATAAACAAGGTATACAGGGAGATATCCATTATCTACTCTGTGTACCTGTGTACCCCTCCTACCCCACCACCCGAAAGACCAGCGCCGTTGTCCGCTCCGTATCTCCTGCTCCCAAGTTTTGCGCGCTGATGGGCGGGCCGTCGTTCACTCAGACGATGCCGGCGCCGTGTTACGTTCCTACCACAATCCCCCCATCCACCCGCAGCACTTCTCCTGTAATGAAGCTCGCTTCGTCGGAGGCGAGGAAGAGATAGGCGTTGGCGATGTCACGGGGTTCGCCGAGTCGTCCGAGGGGGGTACGGCCGCGCATCCCGTCGAGAATTTTTTCGGGCATGGCAGTAACCATTTCAGTCGCGGTGAAGCCAGGGGCAATGGCATTTACCCGGATGTTGTAGCGCCCCAGTTCCCGCGCCCAGACTTTGGTCATGCCGATCACGCCCGCTTTGGTCGCAACGTAATTCGTCTGGCCGAAATTTCCGTCCAGCCCGACCACGGACGAGGCGTTGAGAATGACGCCGCCTCCTTGCCGGATCATGACCGGGGCCACCGCCTGCGCGCAGTTGAACACGCCCTTGAGATTGATGCCGATCACCAGATCAAAATTCTCTTCCGACATCTGGCTGACCAGGGCGCCGTCTTTGAACTTCACAAGCGTGGCATCGCGCAGGACGCCCGCGTTGTTCACCAGTACGTCAATCCGGCCATACCGGGCGACAACATCGTCCACCCAGGCTTGAACTTCCTGCCGGTCGGCGACGTTGACTTTATAGAAAGAGGCGTCCGGGCCGAGTTCGGCGACTGTCGCCTTCCCGGCCTCTTCGTTGAGATCACAAATGACGACTTTCGCACATTCTTCTGCAAAGCGCAGAGCTGTTGCCTTACCAATTCCGGCTGCTCCGCCGGTGATGAGTGTGACTTTGTTGTGTAATCGCATTTTGTTTCCTAATTTGTTCATTGTTCATTGTTCATTGCTCATTGCTCATTTGCCCTTCCCCACCTCACCACCCCCGCCGCCCAAACGTACCCAATTCCGGCGGCAACAATTGCCATCAGATCGCCATCTTTTAACCGGCCCTGTTTCAGGCCCTCTTCGATACTGAACATGGCATCTTGCTCGCCGATGTGCCCGATGTGGCCCAGGTAGGTGGACTGTTCTTCGGTCAGCCCGAGGCGTTCGAGCATTTCGCGATGCCCGGAAGGTTTGATCAGCACCATATTGAGGTAGTCGAGATCGGCGCGGGTGTACGGCGTGCCATCGGGTTTGGGACCACTTTTTCGCAAGGCTTCGTCCACGCATTTCACCCAGTTGTCCATCGAAACTGCGTTCAGGCGATCTTTCATCGCTTCCGGCTCGACGAGATCGAAATAAAACAGATCGTCGGCCACGGCCTGGTCGGTGGGGAATTGCACAGTGCCGCTCGCAGGGACGATGACATGGTTGCTCATAGAGCCATCGGTGATCAGATGGGTGCCTAGAACGTGGTTGCGGGGCCAGTCCCGCTGTAAGAGCATCGCCGCTCCGCCCGCGCTGATGTTGAACAGGAACGAGGTGCGGGGATTTTTGAAGTTAATCACATCTGCGATCCGGTATCCCCCTGCGATGAGAATCGTGTTCACTTCCGGGTCGGCGATCATCATGTCTTTTGCCATTTTCATCGCCCCGATGGTGGTGGCGCAGCGCATGTGCAGGTCTATGCCCCAGGCGTTCGTCGCGCCGATTTCGTAAGCCAGGTTGACGCCCGCCGTCCAAAGCAGGTATTCCTTCCACTCTTCGGTAGTGCAGAGGACAATATCAATTTCTTTGGGGTCTATGCCAGACTTTTCGAGACAGGTTTGGGCCGCCCACACGCCCATCTGGTTGGGATGCTCGTCCGGGCTGGCGACGTGCTTTTGCGCGATACCCAGTTTCTCGCGCACCACCCACTCCGGCAAGCCGCTGGCTTCGGCAATTTCCGCGGCGGTGAGAACGTTTTTAGGGAGATAGGTTCCGGTGCTGACGATCCCGACAGAAACGGGTGAAGACATAAAGCGGATTCCTTGAAATTAGATTTTTGTTTCTTTGCTTGCCCAATACGGCTCACGCATGACCCGTTTGAGCGTCTTCCCCGCGACACTGCGAGGAAAATCATTTTCGACAACAACTTTTCTGACTTTTTGATACCGGGCTTCGACGCGTTCGTTGATCCATGCCCGTAATTCTTCCGGGGAGACCACACCCGGCTCGTGGAGGATCACTGC
>DATDOR010000538.1:0-5417 GCA_035293165.1 Anaerolineales bacterium
CATTGCCCATTTGATCTTCTTGATTACTGGAAAGGATCTTCCAGGTGTGTTCCTCTCGCTCGTAAAGCACGATTTGTGAGCAAGAAGAATACGAGTTATCAGGGCATGAAAAGAAACTTCCTTCCATCGAAATCGCTGCAAATACCACTTGCTCCCCATTGTCCGAAATGTCAGGAGAATAATGATAGTTGTAGCTGTATCCTTGATTCCCTTCAGGCGAGAACGCAATCGGGGCAGCCTGGCCGGTTTCTCGATCATAGAGGTGGATGTTCTGTCCATTGTTGCCATGCACCGAATAAACGATGGTTCTTCCGTCCGCCGAAATCACGGGTTCGCTTGCGTATCGTGGATATTCAATATCCACAACAGGCTGTTCGGAGATTTGTTCGGTATTGGGAACAATCGCTTCGGGCAGCGGGGGGGTGGGGGATGGGAAGAGCGGCAGGGTGGTGTTGTCTGAACTCGTCCGGTTGAAAGTCAAATAAATTCCGGCCAGGACGATAAGCGACAATCCGAACCAGGCTACTTCTCCCCATGTTGTTAACCGGAGACGGGGCTGACGTGTCTTACGCTGTTGCACCTGTTGGTGAAGGGATTCGATCAACGTTGAAAACCCCTCCGGCGGCGCGGGTGGGAGGGGATATTGCCGGGCGATTTCCGCCTTCAACGCGTGGCTTTTTCCATCCTCTTCGATGCCTGGAAATTCCAGTGTGTGGATCGCTTTCTCAATGCGGGCCTGCACGGCAGGCTCCCGATGATTTAGGATGACGGCGATGTCAGGAATTTCGAGATCGAAGCCGTAGGCGAGAATCAGAGGAAGGCGGAGTTTATCGTCCAAGTCCTCCAATATCCTTGGATCAGGCTTTGGGCGTATCTCTTTCCCTTCCGATTTAGTGAAGAGGTTTTTCCAACGTTCCCACTGCAGGTGTTTCCGGCAAGCTTGCATGGCGAGGGTAAACAACCAGGTATTGAAATTTGTGCCAGGAAGGTATTCGTCGAGTTTCTCCAGCGCGGAAAGCAGAATGGTTTTTGTGATGCTTTCTACCCGTGAGGGATTGTGAAGCAGCACAGTCACTAACCGGTAGATCGGGGTATGAGCGGCGTGAACGAGCGTTTCTGTGATGAGGGGATCATCTATTCTGCGCGTCAGTAAGAGCGAATCGAAATCCAGAAATTTGTTCATTCGTCGAATAATCTTGGTTCTTTGGGAATCGGCGGGGAGGTCCCCAGATTTTGGGGTGTGAGTGGGGTGTACACCCCACTCACACCCCAAAATCTGGCATTAACCACGGCAAATCCCAAAGAGCCATAATCTTAAAGGAGTTGGTGCAATGAGTGCTGGCACAAGAATAGCAATAAACAGGCTTGAAAAACCCACCCATTCTCCATTCAGCAAGAAATTAATCATCACTGTAAGAAAGACGGAAACAAGAATCGAGAGTACCGTAAACACGATGGTGAGCTGTACTGCACCGTATTTCTGAATGGTTATGCGGAGCATGGATCAATTATAGTTCACCTGTTCGGGTTTATCATTTCTCCCGCGATGGCAAGTAAATCTTCCAGGGTTATTAATGGCATCTCCTCGTTAATTTCTATTCCTTCTTTGGGCGAGACCGAAATTTCGAACAATGCATCCTTAACCTGCCAGCGTAAGGTCATCCATGCCGGATTGTCCAGCCAGCGTACTGACCAATCTACGGTCATCCATTGGTCATCAGGTTTGACAGTTGGAGCTTGATCTGAAAAATACGTCCACCCTCCGCGGGCTACCTCTGCAAGGATCGGATTATCCGGTGCGCCGAGATTGACTGCTTCAATTTTCGCACTCAAGCCTACCCGGTGGTCGGGAAAATCGGCATAATTGATCCGGTTCTGCCCGTAGCCGGTGGCAACGTGCAGGATGATTTGAACGTTTTGAAACTCGTTCCAGGGGAGATCGTAGTACAGACTGACAACACGAACACTGATGTTGACCTGCCCCAGGTAGACTGCTTCGGGAGGTAACACGTCCGGGACACGGATATACACCCCGGTCAGAGATGAGAATTCCCGAGTCGTGAGGGAGTAGCGGATCGTCATCGGGGTTGTGGGATCGTAGGTTTGCCCGTCGTTGATCATCAGAATTTGTTGTTCAATGTATTCATCATACGGCAGGCGGACAAAGTAACGCCAATCAACCGTTTCCTCGGTTTGTGGATCGGCTATGATAGGACCTGGACGGGCAGCTAATATTACCTCGCCACGCTGGCTCCCGGCCGCGATCCACTGCTCGTTGGGTGAAAAAGCGACAGTGTTTGCAGACATTCGCCGCTCGGAGAAGGTGATCTGGGTGGGATAATTTTGAGACAAATCCCATACCCACAGACCATTGGATTCGGTCCCAACCGCTAAATAATCCCCATCAGGGGAAAATGCGAGTTCATGGATGGGTTGGTGATGGGCAAGACGCTTTAACAGAGTTATCCCCGAAACCTGGCCGGGGGAGATCGCCACCTTCCAAAAATTTACCTCCCCGTTCAAGTTACCCGTTGCCAGGATTTGACCATCAGGTTCCCAGGCAAGCGCGGACAGGTTTTCGGTTTTCCCGTCCAGGCGAGCGACCGTTTTGCCATCAGGGTTTGATATCAACCAGGTTTTGCCATCTCTATTGGCCGCGGCAAGAATTTCACTTTCAGGATGAAAAGCGAGTGCCATTACCGGCCCAATTTCCCACTGGTGGATTAACACCGCGAAAGTTGGCTGAAGTTCCCATAACCAGATTCCGCCATTATGCGCGATCGCCCAATATTTTCCATCTGAGGAAAAGGCAAGCGCGTGAATGATCCCTGGGTGATCTTCCAGGGCAATCCGCAGAGTTCCCATCGAAGCAGAAACTTGCCAGAGTAACGCTTTTCCACTGGTATCTGCGGAAGCCAGAATGTACTGCCCGATTGGTTGTCCATTGAGTTTGCCAACCAATGGGGAAAAGGCTAATCGCGTAATTGGGCTGTTGTGATTTTCAAGGATGTAGGCTTCGGATGTTGTGTCCGCGAGGTTCCAAAGGTGGATGGTCCCGTCATTGCTTCCCACTGCAAGCAGATCTCCTCCGGGTGAAAAGGCGAGACTGTTGGTAGACATGGAAGTTGTTAACGGGGATTGCTCCAGCCACGGAAACGGGGGAGCCGTTGCAAGGGTATCCGTCCGGCTGATATTCCATTCTTCTCCCGTTTCCAGATTCACCACCCAGATTTCCGTACAGGCATGGACACATTCGCCTTGTTCGGCGAGGTAAGACATTATCCGGCCATCGTCCGAAACGGAAGGGAACGCGATCAAGTTGACGTCCCTCAGGGCGGAGGCAACCAGCTTCGTCTCTCCGTTTTCCCGGTCGTGGAGATATAGATGGTTGCAGGTGAGCAGGGTGGGCGGCGGGGTACAGAGGACAGGTATTTCGGCTAAATTATCGGCATAGGAAACAAAGGCGACGAAGCGCCCATCTGGGGACAGGCTAATCTTGTCGGTCAACCCTCCCAGACTTTGGCGGGTGACGCCGCTGTGCTGGTTGCCTTCTGTGCCGTCGCTGGCAACGGAAACCCGGTCCGTCACGCCGTTTTGAAAATCGTGGACGAAAACGTCAATACGTTCGTTGGTGTCGCCTTCCACCAGGTTGTTTGCAGCGGAAGTGAACGCGACAAAACGCCCGTCTGGGGTGAGGCTGGCGTTGAGGGCCGGGGCATTTGCCGGTTCACCGGCCGGTGTATGCGTTACCGGCGTGAAGGTGCTGTTACGCCGGTCATAAATAAAAATGTCCTCTGCAAATTGAAACCCAGGGATGAGCGCAGCTGCCGCATCATTTTCCCGGACGGTGAGCAGCACAAACCTTCCATCGGTGGAAATTTGCGGGGTCTGGAGCCGGTTGGATAAGTCCGGGTCACGCCCGATGGGAATCCTATCAGTCAGGCCGGTTTGACGGTCGTAGATGAAAACGTCCAGGCAGCTAATGTTTCCGTAGTTTGTCGAACAGGTAAGCTGGTCATCGGAGACCAGCTTATTCGCTTCAGACCAGTACACGACGTAACGCCCATTGGCAGAAATTCTGGGGAGATAACTATCTCCGTTAGACCGAGTATCGTCCTTTCCCTGGCTGATCCGTTGAATGGTATCTTTCTGGCGATCTACCAGGAACACGTCGTAGCAATCGTATTTGGGGTTGATGGGCGGGACGTCGCAGAATTGCGGTTCCCCCTCGATCAGGTTGGTCGCGTTAGAGACGAATACCACCCAGCGTCCATCGGCGGAGATGTCCGGGGCATAGCTCCACGCATTGGCCTGTTCCCCGGATGCGGAAAGGTTCACCCGCTGGTACGGGTACGTGCCATTGAGATGCCATTCCCGGTCGAAAACAAAAATGTCCTGTTTTCGATTGGTGTCTATATCCGGAAAAGGAAGCCCGAAGCCCGTGCCCGTGGAGGCGAAGACAACAAACCGTCCATCAGCAGAAATGCGCGGCTCGCTGCTTTCAAACGGGCGCGAATCGAAAGGGGCGTCGAATTCCAGGAGCGGAATACCGGATACGGCAGTGGGTGAGGGCACAGGGGTGAGGGTTGGCGCTACGGTGGGGAAAAGGCTCTGCCCATCATCAGCATTTCCACTGGCAAGATACCCGGTAAAGAGGAAGAGGACGGCAATCAATGCCAGGCTCAGCCATCCCAGTTCGGGTGACAGTGCCATCCCCCGTGCGGGACGGATTAAGTTCCCTTCGAGAATTGCGCGGGAGATTTGGTTGACTTCATCGGGGGCCAGGGTTTCGAGAGGGAGCAGATCCGATTCGGAATACGGCTCTTGCCCATTCAGTTGATGGGCGATTTGGTCGGGGTTTGTCCGTAAGATGAAGGCGATTTCTTCGAGGGGAAGGTGCTCGTGATGGTGGAGGAGCGGAAGGAGCGCGGGGATATGCTGGGGGTACCAGGAGCGCGTGCGTTTGTTAAGCCGCCATAAAAATGCGTATAGCCACGCTTGCGAACTAACCTGGCCTTGATATTCGGCGCGCCTTTCGCACGCTACGGCGATAGTGGCGCGGGCAAGCCCTCTGGCCTGTGCCAACTCCCCCAGGATAACTTTTGCAAACCGTAAAAGGCCCGCGTAATGTTCCCGTACCAGGATATGAATCACCTGCTGCCGGGTGGCGTCTGGCGACTGGAGGGCGAACGCACTATCACTCAGGGGAAATTCGCTGCCCGGTGGGGCACCGGTGGCGAAGGACATGCCTGTATTGTATCAGGAAGAAAACGGGTGAGATCGTTTTTTTGTTTTTTCCGATCCCTGTGTGGGAGGGGCATGGAACATGGACGGAACTTACCAGTGGGGACCTGCACCGCGCAACCTTGATTGGTATCCGGTTGAAATTAGAAACGGCGAATTGTGGATTGATTTGA
>DATDOR010000539.1:0-3890 GCA_035293165.1 Anaerolineales bacterium
GATCGCTTTTCCCCGGGATACGCTGGAGGCTCCGGCGGTGATGACTTCCTGGGGGCGAAAACAGGTCCTTGAGGTCTTCGATCCTGACGCGGCGCGCATTTTTGTGAAAAGAAACCTCAACCGCGCCCCGGAAGGGACAGTCCCCTAACCGGATAAAATGCCCTCCATGATCAAGACCGGTTCTCGAATTCTGTTGGGAGTGTTTGCGCTTGCTATGTTAGGCTTTGGGATTTATTCCCTGCCCCCAGTTCGGGCACGGTTGGACTGGCGCATCGCCGAATGGCAGGCGCAGATCAAATACACGCTGGCACCGCCGGAGCAAGCGGTGTTCGTCCCGGAGCAACAAACAGCGTTTCCCACTCCGGCTTTCCTCCCCAGCCGCACACCTACTGCCAGCCTGGTTCCTGTCACCCCAACGGCCACGCTCCCCGGTTCGACCCACACGCCTCCCCCTACTCACACACCTACTCAGACCCCGACGCCTCTGCCGGAGCGCGTGCAACAGGCGGGTATCCGCCACGAATTTCAAACCTGGAACAACTGCGGCCCGGCCACGCTCTCCATGGCGCTTTCTTTTTGGGGCTGGCAGGGGGACCAGGCTGACGCCGCGCCATTCCTCAAGCCCATCCCGCGCGACAAGAACGTCATGCCTTACGAAATGGCAGCCTTCGTCGAAGAGGAAACGGAATTCCGGGTCGTCGTTCGGGCAGGGGGTGATCTGGACCTCCTCAAACGCTTCCTCACGGCCGGGCTGCCGGTCATCCTCGAAAAAGGGTTTGAAGGTCCGAATTTCGAGGGCTGGATGGGGCACTACGTTTTGGTCACAGGCTATGACAATGTTGCTCAAGCCTTTACCACCCAAGACTCGTTCCTCGGCCCCAAAATTATCGTCGGGTATGACGCCATCGAGTCTTTCTGGCGGGCATTCAATTTCACTTACCTCGTCATCTATCCTGCTGAACGCGAGGCGGACGTGCTGGCGCTTTTGGGGGAACAGGTAGACGAAACCACCAATGCCCGCTCGGCTTTGGCGCGGGCATCAGAAGAAATTTATACGCTCTCCGGACGCGACCCGTTCTTTGCCTGGTTCAACCGGGGGACCAACCTGGTCGCGTTACAGGATTATGCCGGGGCAGCGGAAGCTTACGACGAGGCCTTTGCCTTGTATGCCGCGCTGCCCGAAGACGAACGCCCCTGGCGGATGATGTGGTACCAGACCGGGCCGTACTGGGCGTACTTTTATACGGGCCGGTATACCGATGTCCTCAATCTGGCGACCACCACGCTGGACGCGATGAGCGAACCTGTCCTCGAGGAAAGCTATTACTGGCGTGCGCTGGCTCGCGAAGCCTTGGGGGATGTGTCCGGGGCCATCGAAGATTGGCAAACGAGCTTGAAGCACCATCCCGGCTTTGCCCCCAGCTTGAGCCAGTTGGCCCGGCTGGGTGTCGAAAATCCGTAATCTCGAAGGAGTGTTTGATGCGAAAAATTCTCTTGTTTCTCCTGATTGTGTCTGGTGTCCTGCTAGCGGCGTGTGGCAGACAGCAAGACTCTGGTATTACCCCCGCCACGGACAGGCTCACCTTTCTCTTCTTCTACACCGAGGGTTGAATTCCCTGAATGAACATGGAACCCGTCGTGAATGGGTTGGAAGAAATCTACCAAGAACAAATCGAATTCCGCGCGCTGGACGCCAATTCCCTGGATGGGCAAAAAGCCTTCCGTGCCTATGCCCTCCCCGGCCATCCGGGGTTTGTATTACTCAACCCGGCGGGAGAGGTGCTTTGGAAAGGGTTTGGGGAACAAAGCCGGGAAAGCCTCGAAGCACAACTTGAAGCAGCTATTGTGAAGTGATTTCAGGAGACTCAGAAATGAAACAACACCGTTTTGCCTCTCACACTCCTGAGGAGAAACGCCACCTGTCGAACCTGGGGCACATGGGGGAAGGGGTACTCCTGGCAGTGGTGGGTGTCCTGGCCCTCTTGGGGAATTCCGGCCTCCTCGCTTGGGCCCCTTTGTTGTGGCCAGTCTTGATTTTGGCCGCGGGGGTATTGCTGTTGTTCCTCATCTATCCGCGTCATCCCCTCTCTGATTGGCCTCTCATCTGGCGCGACGCACAACAACGGGAACACACGATTATGGCGCTGGCAGTTGCCGTATCCGGCCTGGCAGAACTTTTTCGGGCCAATCTCCCCGCGCTCGGCTACGTCTGGCCTGCTGCAATGATACTGATCGGCGGCCTGTTTCTTTTCCACGCACAACACGGCACGTCCGAAGCGGCGGCGAAAGCTGTCCGGCAGCACCGGGTTTTGGGCACCACCATCGTCGCCGCCGGACTCCTGCGGGGGGGCGAAATCGTCACCGGAACCGGAGTGTTTGCGCTCCTGTGGCTGGTTGCCTTGTTGCTCGCTGCCGCGCAACTCCTGTTTTACCGCGAGCCAGAAGGGGCTTATGAGGCGGGAGAACATGGGGAGCACTGACATGAGATCCAGCAAATACCTGGTCTGAGTTTCTTTGATCCTTTGGGACATACTCAACTGGCGGCGCTGTCTTGATCACGGTTTACATAGATTGCGAAAAATAAGCAGGCGATTTGGCTCGTTTACAAATCCGCTGTTATTCAAGTTGAAAAAATTGACAACTCTGTATTAGTACATTACAATATTCTAAATATCTAATATAAAGAGGAAGTCAAATGGCTGATCGTCAATTATATAAACTACACGCCAGTATCTGTCACATACTGGCCAATCCCAAGCGTTTAGAAATCATAGATACATTGCGAAGCGGAGAATTGCCAGTGAATGAGCTGGCAGAAGCCATGGAAATCAGCCAGGCGAACCTGTCGCAGCATCTCGCCATCATGCGGCAGGGGGGGATTGTCATGACGCGGCGCGAGGGATTGAACGTGTTTTACCGCTTGAGCAATCCCAAGATTATCCAGGCCTGCGATCTCATGCGGCAGGTGCTTCTGGAATATCTGGAGGCTGGAGCCGAACTGGCCCGCGAACAATCAATGAACAAGCAGACTATTTCATGACCGAAACCAAAACCACAAATTATCTATTCGTCATCAATGATGCGCCCTATGGCAACGAGCGACCATACAACGCGCTTCGCCTGGCTTTGAATCTCGTCAAACGTGACGGGACCCATATCCGTGTCTTTCTGTTGGGGGATGGCGTCAACTGTGCCATCGCGGGACAGAAAACACCCGATGGCTACTACAACGTTGAACGCATGTTGAAATCGCTGGCAAAGCGCGGGGAAGTCGCAACCTGAGGGACGTGCCAGGAGGCCCGAGGTCTCGGGTCTGAACGATTTGTGGAAGGTGTGCAATCTGGCAGTTTGGATCTGCTTGGTGAATGGACAGTGGCAGCGGACAAAGTGCTGGTGTTTTAGCGGGAGGGATCAGTGGCTCGCGAGATCCGCATCCATATCCGGCCTGAAAGTTGCCGCGCCTGCCGACGATGTCTCGCGGCTGACGTTTGCAAGGTGCGCGCCCTCATGCGCATGGATCTTGATGAGCCGCCGTACGTTGATGTCGAACGCTGTTACGACTGTCGTTTGTGTATCCCTGCCTGTCCCTTTGGGTCCATTGCCCTGAAGAATATGCAAGCGCCCGTTGGACATGGTGATCTACGGAGTATAACGTGATGGATAAGAATATATTGGTTATCGTAGCGCATCCGGACGATGCAGAATTCACCAGCGGCGGCAGTCTGGCGCGTTGGATCTCGGAGGGGTGGAATGTGTCTCTGATCATTTGCACGGATGGCGGCAAAGGCAGCCAAAGTTCCGATGAAGATTCGGCAAGGCTCTCGAAAACGCGGCAAGCCGAACAGGAGGCCAGCGCCCGCGTGCTGGGAATCCGCGAAGTGATCTGGCTG
>DATDOR010000540.1:0-6257 GCA_035293165.1 Anaerolineales bacterium
CAGCCAGATCAAGTACAAAATCAAGGGTGATCCTTTCTTCCGAGATGTTAAGTCCGGCATAATGGTTGATGGTAAAGTTCCCTAATGGGTGGGCGAGAACATTTGGAACCAAAATAAAACCTATCCATAATACAAACAGAGGCATGATCAAACGATATAGCCGTTTCATGGTAACGCGACCTCCTGTAATTGTTCCAATGTTGTGTGAGCGGTTTGCCCCTGGATAGGGTCAAAATATGGGTTGATTGCCAACGCCTCTGTTAAGTAGTCGCGCGCCTGGGTTGTTTTTCCCTGCGCGAGGGCGATCATACCGGCATGGTAATAGAATTTTGCATCCCGTGTGCCAAGTTTCAATGCCTGGGTAATCCAATCCTCCGCCTGGTCATAGAAACCCATTTTATAACTGGCCCAGGCAGCAACGTCGTAGCCCTGTACATCCGCCCGATATTCCAATTCGCCGGCAGATAATGTCAAGGCTTCGTCCAGGCGAATGTCATGGTCAGTATAAAAATAAGCCAATTGACGGTTGTAAATTTGGGCGTTGACAATTGCCAATTTGCCAATAAATTCAACGGTATCATATTGGATTTGAGCCTTTGGGGCATTGCCTGTAAGAGTATATAAATCCCCTAACACAGCCAGAAAATCAGGTTGTGGAACAATGGCGAGAGACTGTTCATAATTTTCGATGGCTGCTTCGTAGTCGCCCTGAGCTGCACGCAATTTGCCCAGGCTGGCATATCCCAGATAGTAATGGGGGTATATGCGCGCCGCAGTTTCATAGTATTTTTCCGCCTGGCTCAGGTCGCCAGCGTTGAAGCATATTTCTCCTGTCCGAATCAGATACCAGGCAATCTCCTCTTGGGCCAAACCGATGTTTACCGCATCCTTGATGGCGCGCTCCATCAGTTCCAATGCTTTTTCTGTCTCGCCTTTCAATTCAGCAAAGTGGGCCAGACGGACAAGAATTGGGGGTGTTGCGCTTAACATTTCGAGTTCCTGGTAGGCCAGTTCGGCTTCAGGATAACGCCCTAATGCCAGGTTGCTGTCTCCAATCAGCGCGAGGGCTTGAATATCTTTGGGGTTTTTCCGGTAAACTTCCTGAGCGATTTCGAGAGCTTCAAAAAAACGATGCTCTGCATAATAGGCCGAAGCCAGGGAAATTTCCGCCAGGGTATAGTCGGGCACAAAATCCAGGGCGAGTTGGAACGCCGTTTCTGCCTTTAGATAACTGGCTACGTCCCCGGTTTCACGTGCCTGCCGCAGGTAAAGCTGACCGAGTACGGTATAGCTGACGACATCTTCTGGATTGTGTTGGAGCCTGTCCTGGAATAATTGGATGGATGTGGAAGTGAAGGGTAAAGCCGCAAGCGCATCCCGATTGATTTCCCTAACATCAAAGGAATTGTTGTCCTCAAATTTCCACTGACGATAAAGATAAGAAAAAAGCAAAACCAACCAGATTGAAACCAGGAAAGCCAAAATCTTTCGGCTATTCATTATTTACAACCTTCATACGCTGAAACTTGATTGAGAAACTATGACTCTTCCGGTTTTAGTGGGAATTATTCCGAATTTTGAAGGTGGTGGGGGGGTACCCCCCCACCACCTTCAAAATTCGGGTTTCAACCCTACTCATTTCAGCAGAACTGACAAGTCCAGGTAACTACTCAGCCCTGAGTGAAGGATAGCCAAAAAAAAGGTGTGCGTGGGGGTGTACACCCCCACGCACACCTTTTTTTCGAGGATTCATCTGCCCTAGCCTGAGTAGCTACAATTCCAGAACACGAAAGTTAATGCGCGGGGGCCAGGTACGGAAAAGTTGCCTGGAACGGCAGATCATTCCCATCCACACAATCACCTCCCGGGGGGACGCCTAAGATGGACAATTCAATATCAATGACATCATCGGCCAACTGGCGTCCGTTCAAGAAACCCGCTGGAGAAGACACATCCACCGTCAGAATGTCGGGCAACAGCACACCGCCAAGCGGCCCAAAGAACTGGCTGAAATCCCGGGCATCATTTTTGGGTTGGCCTTCGTTGAAGGCAGTCTTATGTGAGGAGGGAATGAAGACTGTATTGATAGCCGGGCGGCCCATCCGGTCAACCTGTTGGACTTCCCAAACGGTTCGTCCCCAGACCCCAATCTGCGTGGTGCCTAGCGAAGCACTTGGAACTTCCAGCACGATGGCCGTTACATTCAAACCCGCAAAGAAATCCGCGCCTGTGCTTCCGGGAGGGCCACCAGGGGCAGAACAAAACGGATATGCACCCAGGAACGCATTCAGATCGAAGAAGAAGGGATCATCCAAAAGATCTGCGTACAACATGCCACCTCCCGGCAGGGAAATGACATCACCCGTTGCACCCGATGCCTTGACCGAACCACCGCCGCTCCTGGGAACCAAGTGATATATTACTCTTTGAACACCATTCGAGTCGGGTTCGCCAAAAGTGATCCGGTACGTCTTCTCTGCTTTTGCATCTCCGTCCGTATCCACCTCGAATTCATACTTCGCTTCGGGGCGGAAAGTTGTCGGGCTTAGGGCACCAGCAGCGGGATTCACGTTCATCACCATCACAGTATTGGCCGGGTTAGCCGGGGATTGAAAAGCATACACATCTGTGATGTCCAATCTGCCATCTCCACCCGGGGAAGTCAACCCGGGCGCGTCCAGATGGTCTGCTGCACGGCTCAAAGAAGGAGCCAAACCAAAGGCCAGGGCCAGAATGGCCACCCCTAAGACGACGACAGTAATGAGCTTTTTCATGGCAATATTCTCCTTTTTTCACTTGAAAATTGATTTATGGAAGGAAACAGCTGCTTCACTCTGTACTACGCCGCACAAACGTGTTTGCATGTATGAAATTGAAAAATTAATAAAAAGTCATCTATTCTTAATCTTTCTCCCTTCAATTGAAAATAAATATCCACCCGAAAAAAAGGAGTGCGTAGGGTTGTACAACCCTACGCACTCCTTTTTTTCGGGGAACTTTCTTTCGTAGCCTGAGCATTAACATGATTATTAGGAATCAGATTCACCCTCTACAAGCTCCCCCAGCAGCACAATATCTCCGGTAGGTTGCTCGCTCCCCCTCTCTGGTTCGATGGAAACCCCAACTGCATCATAAGAAAATACCGGCACCTGCGAATGAACGAATAATATGCCCTGCCCTTTCTCATCCACCTGGAACAAACCGGATGGAACAGGCCCCTGGCTTCCGATCAGCCAAAATTCATAGATCGATCCTGGGGGTAACTGCGGCAGGTTGGAGGCAATCAAAATCGCATCCCCTTGGTTCGCACCACCAACCAGAAGCGTCGCAAGTGCGTCCGGTTGTTGGTCGGTGCCAGCAATCGGGATTTCTCGTCGTTCAGGCCCGGTCAGAAGAGCAATCATTTCGTTTTGGGAAAGCAATTTTTGTTGCAACACCTGGTTTTCATCGGATAAAGTCTGGAGATCGGTCTGCAGCGTTTGATTCTCCGCAGACAGACTCGTCACTGTTTTCTGCAAGTTGACAACCCACACCACCATAAAGGCAATCGTGGCTAGGGCAAATCCGGTAAGTATAGGCGAATTAAGCCCCTGCCAAACCGCTCTCAACCATTCTTGTAAGGGAGAAAGTACCGGGCGTGCTGGAACGGGATGAGTTGTGGGTGCAGCATCTGCATTGACCCGCGCCATCAAAGATTGCTTCACTTCTTTCGACGGGAGGATAGGCGTAACCCCAAACGGAATCGCCCGCGAGGCTGCCAACATCTCCTCCAGCCGCGCCCGGGGACTGTTATCTTTTTGGACGTAGTTCTCTACTTGCGCCTTTTCCTCCTCCGACAACGCGTCGAGAGCATAAAACGGGAAAAGTTCCTCAATCTCGTTCACATTAATCCTCAAATCCTTGATCCACTAACAGGGTACGAAGTTTCTGTAACGCTAACCGGGCACGGGTATGGATCGTGCCCAATGGCGTTTCCAATTTTTTGGAAATTTCTTGTCTGGATAGACCCTGAAAAAAAGCCATTTCAATCACTTCAACTTGTTCCGGTGGGAGCATTAACATCGCTGCCCGAACTTTTTGATGTTTGATCTCACGAAGGGCCGTTTCTGCGGTGTTTATAAGGAGGTCTTCTTGTTCTTCCAGGGCAAGACTTTCGGCCTCATTTATGCCGGTGGCAATGTTGGCCTTCAAACGACGCAAGCGGTCAAGGCAAATATTACGTGCAATCGTAAACATCCAGCCTGTAAAGGAGCCTCGTTCCTCCCGAAAACTGGCCGCATTCCTCCAAACACGCCAAAAAGTTTCTTGCACCACATCCTCAGCCATGGCCGTATCCTGGATGATCCGATAAGCAAGCCCCATAACGGCAGCAGCGTACCGATCATACAATATTTCCAGCGCGCCCGGCACACCAGCCATCATTTGAGCAACACATTCTTCATCACTTGTTTTGGCAGAAAGCATGACTGGTTTAGCACTCATATGCGGGTTGGGCGTTTCACTCCTTTTAAGTTCCTACGAGCAAAGAGAGTTTTTGAATCTAAGGTACAAGTACTCAAAGGAAGGGGATTAGCCCACCAGCAAACTATCTATCGCCGCACTCAGTTCGGCGAGCGTACTGACTCGCAGAACCTTATCGCATAAGGGGTGGTAGTCGAGCATGTCGCTATCGCCGCTGCCCCACTGGTAGGGGTGTTCGGGGTTGAGCCAGATGGTGCGGTTGGCGCGGCGGGCCATCTGGCCGAAAATGTCGGTGCGGGGGTTGTTGTAGTTGTTGCGCCCGTCGCCGACCATAATGAGGGTGGTGCGGCTGTCGAGGGTGTCCAGGTAGTCTTTGGCAAAGTTAGTGAGACTGTGACCGAGGTCGGTGCTGTAGTAGCCGGGGGGGAGGCGGACAAGGACGCGGTTGACGGCCTCGCGGGATTCACAACCCTGGAAGTCGGGGGAGATGTATTCCATGTGGTCAATGAAGGCGAAGGCGTGGGTTTTGGTGATCTGATCCTGCATGGCGTAAAGCAGGGAGAGCATGAGTTCGGACATGTGCCGCATGGAGGTGCTGATGTCGCAGATGACGACGATTTTGGGTTTTAAGCGGCGGTCGCGGTGTTTGATGTCGAAGGGCACACCGTGATGTTTGAGGTTGGCGCGGATGGTGGCTTTGGCGTCAAGGGTACCGGTTTTGGCGCGTTTTTGGCGGAGGGCGACACGGGTGCGGATGATGGCAGCCAGGCGGGTGACTTCTTTGCGGAGCTGATCCATCTCGGAGTCGGTGAGGGAGTGGAACGGGCGGTCGTAAAGGGCATCCACGCCCCGTTCGGGGTCGCGTTCGCTCATGTTTTCAGCGATGCGCTGGCCGACCTGGCGGCGAATTTGTTCGCGCATGGCTTGCATATTCTGTTGCATGATCTCGCCCATTTGCTGGAGGCGTTCGGGTTTCATCCCCATCTCTTGAAGGATCGCCATCATATCGCGCAGCGCTTCTTGAATTTCGGGGAAGCGGAGAGCCTGTTCCATCCGGCGGCGCATCCATTCCATATAGCGGGGATCGTCGGCGTAGTTGAGGCCGGTGAGGGCTTCCAGGCGTTCGAGTTCTTCAGGGGTGAGTTCTTCGCCACGCAGGAGTTTTTCGAGCAGTTGGCGGAGTTTCCGGTTGAAGGCTTGCAGGGCCTCGGCGAGCATCGCAGCTTCTTCAGGCGTGAGGTCGTCGGGCAGGCTCATCATTGGAGGCGCGCCACCCGTGTCAAAAAAGAGGGGGAAGAGTTCGTCAAAGATGGGGAGGTCGTTGAAGTCTTTGATCAGCGTGGCGCGGAGGGAGAGGCGGAAATTTTCGCGCTGCTTTGCCCCCAGGTTGTCCACCGCGTTGAACGCGTCGGCAGACTCTGCCAGGCTGACGCGCACGCCTTTGTTACGGAGGGCGTTGATGAATTGGATGATTCGTTCTTCCATACAAGTCTCCAGCAATGGTACGCAGATTTCTCTGATATCGCAGATATTTTGTAACTACTCAGCCCAGAGTAGAAATGACCCGAAAAAAAGGTGTGGAAAACTTCGTTTATTCGGGGTGTACACCCCCACGCACACCTTTTTTTCGGCGATTCCTCTGCCTTAGTCTGAGCAGTTACGATATTTTTATGTATCCTTATCTGCGTAAATCCTTTTCATCTGCGTACAAATTTTTCGAGTTTCACCTTTCAGTTTCTACCAAGATACTTCGTCAAATCGTCATCATCCAAACGACGGCGAGGGGCGGGGGCGTT
>DATDOR010000541.1:0-20482 GCA_035293165.1 Anaerolineales bacterium
AGTGCCAAAACAGTCGAACATCATGTCGGGCATATTCTCACGAAACTGAATTTTCGGAGCCGCGCAGAGGCAGCGGCCTACGTAACCAGCCATACTGCTTTCACCGAAAGAAAATAGGGGATAGAAATAGGGGAGTCCCCCGATGCCCCCAAATTGTAAATTCCTTACAATCTATAAAACTTCAAGAAAAGGAGAAAATCTTATGTCAACCGAGCAAAACAAAGCAGCGGCGCGATTACTTATCGAAAAAGGTTTCAACCAGAAAGACCTGACCGCCTTCGATGCCTATTTCAGCCCCAGATTGAAAGACCATGCCCTTCCACCGGGTCTTCCCGAAGGGCTGGAAGGCCGGAAGATGTTTGCATCTGTACTCTTTGCCGCCTTCCCCGATATGCACTTTCGCATCGAAGATATGTTTACTGAGGGCGACAAGCTCGTTGCCCGTTGGTCGGCGCACGGTACTCACACCGGTGAACTGATGGGTATCCCGCCTACTGGCAAGAAAGTGTCCATTGGAGGCATCGCCATTGATCACTTCGAGAATGGCCAGTCTGTCGAACTCTGGGAGATTTTCGACCAATTGGGTTTGATGCAGCAATTGGGCGTCATCCCGATGTCGTAGAAGTATCCTGTATTGCCATTCGCAATATAACATACACAACAGAAACCATAAAATTATCAAAATGAAAGGAGAATTTCCAATGAGTAACGGAAAATCCCCCCAACACATTATCCTGTCAAACCAGAGAGGCCGCGCCCTCTGGCATTTCAACGCCCTGCTGACCTTCAAAGCGCTGACCACAGAAACAAACGGCCAGTATTGGGCGCTGGAAGGTCTCGCCGACAAACACATGGCCGTCCCCCTGCATGCTCACAGCCAGGAAGATGAAATCTGGTATGTCTTGGAAGGCGAAATTACCTTTAAAGTCGGAGATGAAACGCGTGTTGGTGGGCCGGGTACATTTGTCTACATCCCCCGACACGTCCCGCATACGTTTCAGATCAAATCCGAGACGGCGCGCTGGTTTGGCTTTGGTTTATCAGGCAACCTTGACCAGTGGTTCTTCGAGACCGGTGAGCCGGCCAAGGCCCTCACCCTTCCCCCGCCACCGCCTGCTCCCCCAGATGAAAAAGCCGTCGCTGCAATCATTGCCAGCCTTGAGGATTATGGAACAGAAACATTGGGTCCGCCACCAGGCCCTTAAAATCCAACATTAAGCCATTTAAGCGCCGGAGAGACATTTAATCGCCGGCGCTCTATTCTTATACCTCCTCCACCTCCACCCGTACCTTCCCCAACTCCACGCGGAACACATCCAACTCTCTTTCCGCTTCCACAAACTTGGTGCGCTCTGACCGGACGAACCGTGTGTAGGGCGCGATAGCCTCCTGGATGTGGGTGACACTGCCTTCGATTTCGCGCTCGAATTGGGTGCGTAACGCACGGGACAATTTCTCCCGCATTTCGGCGATTTTGGCGTGCATCTCTTTTTTGGCGGCACGGCGACGGGCGGGGAGGATAAAGAAGCCGAGGAGGGCGATCAAGCTCGCCATCAGAATCCCCGTCACGTCTACGGCGACGGTGGTGGCAATGGCGGTGACGAGGACGCCCAGCCCGACCGCTCCCACTTCCAGCACTGCGGCAGCGGCAACCGCGTTTTGAATCCCCTCGGCCAGATTGCGGGCCTCGCGTGTTTTGTCGTACCCTTCCACTACCCGTTTGGCTTCCCGGCCAACTCCGTCAATCAACCGCTCCCGATCGGAGTGGAAAGAACCCACGCCGACATCGCCGACGATGCGGTCTTTGTGTTTCTGCCTGCGTTCGGATAAATGATCGGTAACGCCTTGCCACTGGCGCAAATCCGCTTCCACGAGCCAGTCAATCATTTCAGCGACGCCACTTTCGATTTGGTGGGGGACGTCACCGACGACTTTTTGTTCAAATTCGCGTTGGACGCGTTCTTTTTTGATCAGGTCGGGGACGCGGGCGAGGCGGATGGTTTCCTCGAAGAATTCGTCGCCGCGCGTTTCCATTTCGAACAAGATTTTTTCGACATCGGACATGCGGAAGGCAAAATCGCGCTGCATATCTGATTTGTAGACCGATAACTGGGTTTCTACGTCTGCAAGCATGGTAAAGTCTTCGGATAACAGGCCGAGACGTTCGCGAGTGATGGAGAGATAGCGGCGCACGAGATTTTCGCCGACGCCGATAGGGTTGAGAAATTTGTGCCGGAGACGGCTACCTTCGTCGAGCGTGTCACGGATGTAGTATTCCAGATCTTCAAAGCGGCTTTGCGGCCAGACTTGGGGTTCGCCTAGTTTGGCGCGGAGGGCCAACCGGGCACTGACGGGGAAAACTTCGGGGGCGTTACCAAGCAGATCACCAGCGTTTTGGGTGACGAAATCGAGAACTTTTTGGAGATCGTCTCTCGTTTCGAGGATATCCAGTTTGTTGAGGACGATGACGATTTTTTTCCCCCAATCCCGGACGGATTGCAGAAATGTGCGCTCGCTTTCGGAGAAAGGGCGGTCAGCAGAGGTAACGAAGATGACGAGATCCGCGCGAGGGACAAATTCGGTTGTGATCACTTCATGCTCCCGGATGATAGCGTTGGTGCCAGGGGTATCTACAATGCTCAGATTGTGGAGCAGGTCGGCGGGGGCGGTGAGGATGTGCAAGTGTTCGGTTTCAATCACCCGGCCTTCGGTTTCGCCATAGCGGAGGAGGTTGATTTGTGTGGTGGTGGGCGTGACGCCTTCTTTGAGCAGTTTTTGTCCGAGCAGGGCGTTGATGAAGGCGCTTTTCCCCGCGTTGAATTCGCCAACGATGACGAGGAGGAAAAATTCGTCGAGCTGGCGGATGGAGTCGGAGAGGGTTTTCTGATCGGCTTCGGTTGCGCCGAATTTGAGTAGGGCGACGCGCAGGTCAGAGAGAAGCTGGCGTTCTTGGGTGAGGAGAGTTTGTTGGTTTGGGGGGAGAAGTTGCATGGGGTTGAGTATTCAGAGAGAGGTAATCAGTAAGCAGTGAAAGTTCAGAGTTTGAGTTGGATTTTTAGACACGGATAGTGTTGTTATGCAATCGAGGATGGATAGATGCGAAGTTATCCCATCATTCGTAGAAATGCGATGAATTGTTCGATATCGGAAACGAAAGCATGGATGGCCTCGTCGGCCTCATCGAGGAGAGGTTGCATGAGTGCCCAGTCCAGCCGGAATCCGTAAATATTTCGAACGACATGGCGAAAAGTGCGGTATTTGTTCAATACTTCTACAGTTTCTGAGGCGAGTACAGCGAGTCTGGTTTTTGGAACAGGTTCGCTCATTTGCTCCAACAGGTCCCGATGCCAGCTTTCTCCAATGGGAACCTGACGATCTATTTGTTTGGCAATGAGCTGGCAAATGCTTTCTGCCCCGTTATAAACGTCATGCAAGAGACTACCGACGGCGCGACGTTCAAACATATCCGGTGCTTTGTTACCAATGCGCAACCGGGTACCTTCAAGCTCAGTTTCCAGCCTTCGATATTCTTGCAGCGCAGCCTGTAACTCGTCAGCTAATTTCTGCAACGGATTCTCGCTCAATGAGAAGTTCTCCTTCCCTCAAAATGCGTTCACGAAGGGCGTCAGGGGCTTGTTCCAACATAATAAGGTCAATAGGAAATTTGGTTTTGCGCTCCACGAAACTTACAGTGTCGAGATATTTTTCAGGAGGGAGGCCACTGACAGCGAGGTCAATGTCGGTGTCGGGGCTAAGGATTTCACTCCACACAAGGGAGCCAAAAAGGTAAACAGTTGAAACTAGAAATTTCTTTATGAGCAATCTGCTTAGACAATTGGCTTCGCGGACAAATTGCTCACTAAATATTTCAACTACATCCACATCGGGAAAGTTCAATTTCATTGATTCATCTGGCTGAAGTTTAGATACTTTTGCTTCTAAAGCCTCTACTGAAAGCTCAGTTGGTCCGGTAATGTGTTGAGTCATTAGGCCAGTTGGTATTTTTTGTCCAAATAACTCCACGTCACTCTCTTCGGTACATAGGGTGAAATGAATTGGTTTCCTCGATCGATGAACATCTAAAATTAATTCAAGAGCTGGTTTTTTGAATTCGGCGGAGAAATCTTTCCCAAGATAATGTGTTTTACCTGTTTGAGAAATCTGAATTAGCTTCCTTATTGCAAAGATATTTTGAGGTGAAATTTCTCTTGTCGGAACAAGAATCTGTTTTTGGAATCTATCTTGTATTCTCCAAAGATCATTAACAAATTGAGCAAACCCAGGATTAGGGGCAAATTTTGGGTAAGCAGGCAGATTGATTTCAATTGGGTCATGGTTAATTGTCAGGAAATTTATTCGAATTTTCCCACCTTTGCTAACAATTTTTTGGAATTTAATAATTTGCTGAGCTTCATAGGCATCTCTTCCAATATTTTCAAAGTTTCGATTGCTCTTGATTTTTAATTCCCCTTTTTCGCTATCAAGTGCAATATGTATGAGAAAATATGATGTTTCATCTTTGTAATTTGAAAATTCAACCCTTTCAGTTCCTGACTTTATAATTTCTAACTGAACATTCAATAAAGCAGTTTCTCCATCAGATCTGATGACAGTCAGATTTGTTGGATAATTGACCGAAGAAGATGTTGGCCCTAATATCAATTTGGTTGTCTTATTATCAAAATCTCCAAACCATCTCATCCACCAATCTGGGAAACCAAAGTTTTCAATAAATTTTCCTTCGACCTCTGTTTCATCACCATATTTGATACTTCGTTCTAAGTTTGTAAAAGCCTCTTGTCCCTCATCAGTATTAGAGAACTTAAATACCATACCAATCTCATCCAATGGATTTTTCATAGATATTACTGGATAAAGTTTTCGTCCAATACTTTTTTTGAGCCAGATAAATCCATCATTATTCGTTGTATTTATCCAAGGAAGATAAACGCGAACTCTACTTTTATTTTTCCGCCAACGCGATCGTTTCTCATTCAACCTTTTGATAGCGTCATCTACGAAAACCCACCTTCCCTCTCTTAACTTCACATCCCACACAATTAACACAACTGGCAGACTGAAATTCTCCCAATATTTCAAGTCTTTCACTTCAAAATCGTACACCAGATAATCCCCCTTACGCCGTTCTTCTAAATTCGTCACACTTTTCAACTGCACATAAAAGTTTACGCCCGCTGCCTTGCCCTCAAAGTAAATGTCAACGATAAAGTCCTCCCCTAAATCGAACGGCGCTGTTGGTTTCCACCCAAACTCAATAAACCGCTCGCTCAATTGTTTACGGCTGATTTGCTCCTGTTGAAGTTGGGGAGTAAATCTTACATTCGATGCCATTTCAGGGTTAGTGTACACAAATTACCCTCAATATGCAACACGCATCACCACGCGCTGCCTTTGAGGAGTTTGTTCAGCTTTTCTATCGTCTGTTCTCGACTCCTGAACCAAATCGTCCTCATACCAAGGGTTTGGGCGGCTTTGATGTTGTTTTGGAAATCATCGATGAAAACGGTTCCCGGAGCGGACAGATTGAGTTGTTCGAAAACGGCGAGATAAATGCGGGGGTCGGGTTTCACCATACCCATTTCTGCGGAGATGAAAATCCGGTCGAATGCGTCGCCGATTTGCCATTTGTTAAGCAGGGAGGAGCGGGCATCGGACATGGCATTGGAGAGGGCAATCGTTTGGTAACGCGGCCGCAGGCTCTTGATGTAGTCGAGAAGTTGGCGGTCGAGCACGTCGCCAGAGAAGAAGGTGGTGCGAGTGGGTTCGAGTTCGTCCGGGCGCAGGTTCAGCGCCACGCGGACGTTTTCCCAATGATTGGCAGCGGTGACGTCCCCCCGCTGAGCCGCGTCTCCGCTTTCCCCATTGAAGAAGATTTTTTCGAGGTCGGAAACGGTCATGCGGAAGGCGTCTGCGAGCATCTGGCGAGGGCGGCGGTCTTCAGTGCGGATCAGCACCCCACCGAGGTCGAAGATAATGGCCTGGATGAGAATGGCGGTGGTGTCGGTCATAGGAGAATGATACATGATGTTATGAGGTTGGGCAAGCAAGACGACTACATTACAAATCCGGAAGTCGCCATTCGCTAACCAAACTCACAGGCAGTTTCCCCTCCCCCTCGAAAGCAAAGGAGAGCGCGGGTTGTTTCACCCCGTAAGTGGGCGAGTACCATCCCCAGGTGGGGTGGGAAGGAGTAGGGCCGAGGAGGGTTTCCCCTGTGCGGAAGAGGTGATAATGGGTAATGGATAATGGATAATGGGTAATTGATAATGTGATCCACCCATGCGGGGAGCGAATTTGCAGGGTGTTGTCATCCAATTTCCACTCCCAGTCGGGGAGAAGCCAGTGGAGCCGAATAGTGAATGGTGAATTTTGATTGGTGGATTTTGAATGGTGAATGATGGAATCGGTTATTCGCCAGCCATTGGGCGCGGGTTCAACTGCACGGCGATGAACAAGACCTATTTTACGGTAGCCGTCGTGTTCGGCGACGAGGCGGGTGGGGGTGCGTTCCAGGATGGTAGCTTGCGCCCGGTCAATGTAGAGAAAGCGCCCGGCGCGGGTCATTTGATCGAGATTGTTGACGGTAAGGGTGTTATGGACGAAGGCGGTGGTGAGGGGGTTGTCCCAAGGGGGGTCGGCGTTGTAGAGGTAGGTGCCTGGGTCGAGTGCGAGATTGAGGCCGCGCCACCATAGGTCAAGGTGGAGTTGGTCGGCGTGGCCGGGGCGGGCGCGGAAGTGGGCGGCGCGGAGGTAAGCGCGGGAGTGTTCGGTGGTCAGTATACAGTGAGGTGTAAACAGTGAGAAGTGAGAAGTGAGAAGTTCCGGCTGCTTACTCCTTACTGCTAACTCCTTACTGGTAAGCCACAAACTCATTTCGTCCCACTTGCCTGGATCGAAGGCTGGTTGGCCAAGAAAGGCGCGGGAGGCAGCCTGGAGGACGGGGCGGTAGTCGTGGAGGGGGAGGTGGGTAAAGGGCAGGATGTATGCGCCGTCGTTGGGGCCGAGGTTGGGAACGCGGCCGGTGTCGGGGTCGCAAAGGGCGAGGAGCCAGCCGGTGGCGGCAGCAAGGCGGGTAAGGCTAAGGATCGGGAATATCTGGTTGGTGTTTTGGGCAAGGGTGTGGACCCAGAGGGTAAGTTGGAGCATGAGGCGGTGATAATTGGTGCTGTATTGGGCGTAAGTTCCGTCGGGTTCGATTTGGGTTTGCAGGCCGTGGTGGAACCATTTCCAGCCGATGGCGCGCCAGCGGAGAGCGTAGGGGTGCTCGGGGAGGGCCAGGCCAGCGGTATAAAGGGCGGCGGCTTCGCTGAGGAGATGGTTGTTGTTTTGGGCGCGGGCGTAAAGGAGGGTAGGGGGGATGCGGGCGGCGTGGGCGGCGACGGCATGCCCGAGGTGGGTAATTCGGGCGGGGGTTGATGAGGCGGTTTGGGCGAAAATACGGTGAGCGAAGGTGAGGGCAATCAAGCGCAGGCCAACTTCTTGGGCAGACGTCCAATTAGGGCCAGTGTTGGGCGGGTTGGCGGTGTAGAATTTTTCGAAGTAGTCCCAAAACGCGACGGGGTATCTTTCATCGTCTGTGAGTAGGTAGGCGCGGGCGAGTGGGAAGACCCAGCCGAAGCGGGCGGGTTCCCAGATGAATTTAATATCTTGTCCGTTAAATTGGGAAGATTCGTGGCGCGTCCAGTGATGGAGAGGGCCGGGGATGGTGAGGTTGAGGGGGAGGGTGTCCGCACCGAGATCGGTGTCCGCACCGAAGAGGGTGACGCGCCCGTTAATTATTTCTTCGGCGGGGTCGAGGAAGTTGAAGGTTGGCTCTCCGATAGCGGCACGATATCCCGCGGGGACGGGAATGATTTCGCCCGTTTTCAGGACACCTCGATAGGCAGCCCAATTTTGTTGGGGGGTGAGCAGACGCCAGAGGCCCGTGTGTTTTCCTAATTGATAGAGGGCGAACAGACCGGTTTGGGTGAGGCCGAGGTCGCGTATGGTTTTATAAATAATAGAAATTCTGCGAAAAGTTGCCAAAATCTGAGGAATTGTGGAAAATTTATCCACAGGGGGAATTATGAGAAGATAGTACCATCGTGAAAATAGGGTGTCAACGCGCTTTACGCATGGATGGCTGATATGTATAATACATGATATGTTGAAGATATTGAAAGCAGCCGGCCTTGTGCTGGTTTTTTTGTATCTGCCGCAGGTGGTTTTGGCGCAGGTTTCAAATTTAGTGAGTTTAAGTACACCAAACACCGAGAATTTCCCGGTGGTGAGTAGTTATTTGGAGGTTCGTAACGAAGAGGGGAATTTTGTTTCCGGTTTAAGGGCGGAGGATGTGACGATTGTTGAGAACGACCGGCGAATTTCTGTAGATGAATTGACTGAACTTGAACCCGGGGTGCAGTTTGTGGTGGCAATTAATCCAGGGACGACGTTTGCACCGCGGGACAGCCAGGGAAGAAGCCGGTATGATGATGTGGTCGTTGCGTTGGCGGATTGGGCGATTGCAAACGAGGGCACAAGCCGTGATGATTTGAGTTTAATGATGAATGGGATTCCGGATGCAAACCATTTGTCTGATCCAGCAGCCTGGCTGGAGGCTTTGTATGCTGTGCCTTCTGATCACCGGAATGCTTTTTCGAATTTGCAGGTGCTTTCACGAGCGATTAGTGTGGCTACGGATACACCTCCCCGTGTAGGGATGGGGAGCGCAGTTTTGTTTATCACGCCTAACCTGGGGCAAGACGCTTTACCTGGGCTTGAAAATCTGGGAGCACAGGCCAGACAAAATGGTGTGCGGTTGTTTGTTTGGATGGTGGCGCCTGAATCTTATTTCACCACACAGGGCGCGCTGGCTTTGCAGAAAGTGGCTTTTTCTACAGGCGGACAGTTCTTTGCCTATTCTGGAACAGAAACCTTCCCCAATATTGAACAGTACCTTGAGCCTTTACGCAATATTTATGCGTTGACTTTTTTGTCTAAAGTCGTTACTCAGGGGGTACATACGCTGGCAGTTGAGATTGATTCCCCGGAATTGCAAGCCAATTCTGAATCCATTAATTTTCAATTGGATGTTCTGCCCCCAAACCCCATTTTGGTTTCTCCACCTGCAGACCTTTTCCGGTCGCTCATTACCGATGCACGGACAAATCATATGGTGGGTCATGAGCCGGAAGAGCAATCTCTGGAAATTCTCATCGAGTTCCCGGATGGTCATGAGCGCCCCCTTACGCGAACCTCATTATATGTCAATGGCAAAATTGCAGACGAGAATATTGATGCGCCTTTTGACAGGTTTACGTGGAATTTGAGCGAGATTACGGAAAGTGGAAAGTACGAGATTCAGGTAGAAGCGGTGGATGATCTGGGGATGAGTAGTATTAGCCTGCCTCATTCGGTAAATATTACTGTCCAGCAGCTTCCACAAGGGTTTGCGGCAGAGATTTCACGCCAGGGTTCGATTGTCTCTGCGGTTGCTGTTCTGATTTCCGGCTCGGTTTTAATCCTGGCTTTGGTATTTGTGATGCGGCGAAGGCATGATCCGAATGATACAGGCCAGTGGAAGAAACGCAAACAATCCCGAAAGAATGGGCGAAAGGAAGAGATTACCCGGCCCAATCCTAAATTTGCTCATCCTTCCCCCCGGAGAAAATTGACTGGATGGGCGACCCAATTTCCCAATCGTCTGCCCTGGTCGTCCGATTCACATACGCGCAGAACCGAGCCATACGCCTATTTGGAACGGGTTTATGACCCTAACTCCCTTGAAGCGATGACACCGACGCAACCCATCCTGATTATGAATAACGTGATCACACTGGGGACTGATCCCACCAAAGCAACGCTTATTCTGGAAGAACCGTCCATTGCGGCGCAACATGCCCGGATGCGCCGGGACCGAGAGGGGAATTTTTATGTGCTCGATTTTGGTACAGTGGCGGGGACATGGATCAATTACTCCCAGACAAGTGGGAAGGAAATCCGGATCGAACATGGCGATTTGATTCATCTTGGCCGGGTAGGGTTCCGGTTTCGATTGAGTAAGCCGCCAAAGGCTTACGAACCGGTGATTTCCTTCGAGAAATAACTTCTTACCCCCACGACCCGCATTCCAATCCGTTCGTACAAACGAGTTGCACCGGTTGGACTGGCTGTATCTACCTCCAGCCAGATTTTTCGAAGCCCGGCCACGTAACAGGCAAAAAATGTCCGTTGCATCAACGCCGCGCCCAGACCGCGCTTCCGCCAGGGTCGCCGCACCCCGATGTGATGAACCAATCCCTGCCCCTCGTAATTTTGGGTAAATACGCCTCCAGCCACTTCCTCACCGTCCCAGGCCAGAAAGCATAACTCCGGATTGTTCAACATCCGGGCTGCCCATCGCTCGAAGGGAACAGGGTGGGAGTAGTCTTTGTCGAGGGAGGCCTCTTCATCGGCCTGGTATGCGGCTTGTTCATCTTTCCCAGGAACAAAGGCGCGGATGTCCAACCCGGTAGGAAATTCGCCCGGAGAGGGAGGCTGATCGAATTCAACCACCATCTTCTGAAAAGCCAGTTCAAATTTGTATCCTGCCTGCTCCAATGCCTGGCAGGCGGTTACGTTGGTCACCATCGGTTGAATCACTACCATTCCCCCGGAGTTCGTCATTGCTCGTTTCTCCGCGGCATCGAGTAACAGAACTTCGATGCCTTGACCACGCAAGTCTGGTAGTACGTAAAATTGTGGGTCAAGGATAGTCATGTTATCCCGTTCACGCGACGGAAACCATCCATGTCCCAGAATGCGCCCGGACGAGTCCGTGACCACAGAGGTATCCGTCTCCAGGTTGAAAGCCTCCCAAATTTGTTGCAAATCTTCAGCCGATAGAGAATTTTCACCCTGATAATCAGCAGCGAGATGGGCTTGAACTAGCGGGAGGACTGTGTCAAAATCATCAAGCATTGCTGGACGGGTGTAAAATTCAAGCATAGACAAATTATACAACCTCCAACCTCGATTACAATAACTTCGAACACGCTACTCTATCCCTCATCACTTCTTCTCCTTTTCACCTCTTCTCCAACCTCCATGCGCCTCATCCTCACCCACGAACAAGCCGATCTCGACGCCATCGCCTCCCAACTTGGCGCGTGGCTGCTCGATACAAACGCGCTCCCGGTTCTTCCCCAACGACTCAACCGGAATGTTCGTGCTTTTTTGACCATTTACAACCCGCACCTGCCCTTCGTCGAACGACGTGACTTGCCTCGGAAATCGGTCGAGAGCATTACCCTCGTGGATACCCAATCTGTAACTACGCTCAAGGGAATGAGCGCCCAAACGCGTGTCCACGTTGTGGATCATCATGAGCCGCGAACGCTCCCAGACGATTGGAACATCACTATTCAACCTACTGGAGCGAACACCACCCTACTCGTTGAAACTATCCAGGACCAAAACCGTCCTCTCAGCCCCATCCAGGCTACACTCCTCTTGCTGGGTATTTACGAGGATACTGGCTCCCTCACGTATACCCGCACCACGCCGCGTGATCTCTATGCCGCCGCATATCTGCTTGAACAAGGAGCCAGCCTCGATATTGCGAAAGACTACCTCAACCACCCCCTTTCCCTGAGTCAACAAGCGCTCTACGAACACTTGCGTGACGAAGCAGAAACCCACTTTATTCATGGCCATACTATTTTTGTTGCAACTGGTGACGCCCGCGAAATGGACGAAGAACTCTCCACCATCGCTCACAAACTGCGTGACTTGCTTGAACCGGACGGATTAATTCTACTAATCGCCATTCAGGGTGGTGTCCAACTCATTGCTCGATCCACAGACGATCACGTCAACGTCGCAAGGATTGCTGCCCACTTTGGCGGGGGAGGGCATCCCCGTGCTGCCGCGGCCATGATCAAGCGGGGTGACCTCGCTACCCTCCACAGCGAGCTGCTCGACATTTTACCCGAACATGTTCGCCCCGCGATTACAATCTCCCAGATCATGTCCGCTGTCCCGCAATTGCTCACTCCCAACACACCGCTCGAAGAAGCCGCCGAACGGATGGCGCGGTATGGCTACGAAGGCTATCCCGTCGTCGAAAATGGGCGCATCATTGGCCTGCTCACCCGCCGGGCCGTGGATCGCGCCCTGTCGCACCGGCTTAAGCTCCCCATTCGCAATTTGATGGAGGCCGGCGAAGTGACCGTTCGCCCAGACGACCCGCTTGAACTTCTCCAACGCGTGATGACCGATACCGGCTGGGGACAAATCCCCGTCATGGACCCCGATACTGGGCAGATTACCGGCATTGTCACGCGGACCGATCTACTCAAAACCCTCGCCCCCGAACCTGCCATCCCCGGTTATCGCAACCTGTCTGAGCTGCTCGAAAAATCGATCCCCACTGCACACCTTGCCTTGCTCCAAACGATTGCCGAAACCGCTCATGAACAGCGCCAGGCTCTTTATATCGTTGGTGGCTTTGTGCGTGACCTGCTGCTCGAACACCCCAGCCTGGATTTCGACCTTGTTGTGGAGGGGGAGGCCATCGCTCTCGCAAAGGCTTTGGCCCGCAAACACGGTGGACGCGTCACCACTCATGCCCGATTTGGCACGGCGAAATGGATTCTTGGTGAACCGTTATCAGTAACCAGTAATCAATATTCAGATGTAAAGGAACAGAACACTGACCACTTATTGCTGGATACGGTTGACCTCATCACTGCTCGTACAGAGTTTTACACGCATCCCACAGCCCTACCCACCGTCGAACGCGGGAGTATCAAACTCGATCTGCATCGCCGTGATTTCACCATCAATACCCTCGCGCTTCGACTCGATGGCCTGCACTATGGAGAACTCCACGATTATTGGGGTGGGTACAACGATCTGCGCCAGGGGGTGATCCGCGTCCTGCACTCCATCTCCTTCGTAGACGATCCGACGCGGATGCTCCGCGCGGTACGGTTTGAGCAACGGTTTGGATTCCAGATTGAAGATCGCACCCTCGAACTCATTCAGGCCGCGCTTGTATCACAGGATAGCGCTGACCAGCCCTTGCTTGACCGTGTTTCCGGTGACCGGATCCGGCACGAGCTGGATCATATACTTGCTGAGCTAAAAGCTACCGAAATGTTCACCCGTCTCAATGAGTTGGGTCTGTTGCGTGCCATTCATCCCGATCTGTTTTGGGATGATCGCATCCGCGCATGGTTCGCCGCCCTGCCAGAGACTGTCCCCGGCCCGGAATGGGGACTGGGCTTGGACGTGAAGGGGGTTCCAATCGTGCGCGCGGTGGCGTACACGCTTTGGTTGGGGCAGCTCCCCCCTGCTGGGGTTGGGCGTGTTGCCCGGCGTTTGAAATTGCCGCAAGCATTGGAGACGATCATTGAGTCCACCAGGCAGTTAAAGGAAGAAGACCCCAATCTGTGGGACGCCGCGCCCAGTGTGATTACGGGGCGTCTGGATCAGGTTCACCCCCTGGCTTTGTATGTCCATTATCTGACTTGCGAGGAGGCGACTGTGTGCGCGCGTTTAACCCAATATGTCACGCAATGGCAGCATGTTCATCCCCAAATGGATGGAAATGCGTTGCGTGCCAGGGGGCTTGCACCCGGGCCGGTATATGCCGAAATTCTATCAAAGCTGCGCGCGGCCTGGCTGGATGGAGAAATTTCTTCGGTTGACGAAGAAGACAAATTGGTGGCAGAATTCCTGAATCAACCGTAGGTGTTGATCATTATGTTTTTCTATCCCACACTTAATACCCAAAAAATCCTTGAAAAAGTCCGGGTCCGTCATCTGAAGTGCGCCGATTTGCCCGCATTGGAGTGGGAGGGTGAGTATACCCATTTCCGGCCCATGTTTGAACGGGCGTATCGGCGCACGGAAACCGGGGAAGCGGTGGTATGGGTGGCAGATTACGCCAGGCAACTGGTTGGGCAGGTGTTTGTTCAGCTTCGAAGTGGGCGGAATGGACTGGTTGATGGACGTACCCGTGCTTATGTTTATGCAGTACGCGTACGGTCTGCGTATCGAAATCTAGGTCTTGGAAGCCGTTTGATGTATGTAGTTGAAAACGATCTGATCTGGCGCGGGTACGAATGTGCGACGTTGAATGTTGCCCGTGATAACCCTGACGCACAGCGGTTTTATGAACGCCTGGGATACCGCGTTGTGGGTGAAGAGGATGGCCGGTGGTCTTATACCGATCATTTAGGCGTTACCCATCTTGTCCACGAACCGGCCTGGCGGATGGAAAAAGTATTAATACCAGGACAATAGAAATGACCCCCTATACTTATATCTCTTCTCTCACTTCTCTCCTGGGTGAAATTCCCCCAGACAGCATTCTCAGCCGGACGTTTTATAACGGCGATGAGATGAAGGCGATCCTGTTCGGTTTCGCGGCAGGACAAGAGCTTTCCGAACACACAGCCGCGCGTCCAGCCGTCTTACACTTTCTCAGCGGAGAAGCTCGACTCAAACTGGGGGAGGATGAGATGGAGGCCCAGCCCGGCACGTGGGTTCACATGCCAGCGAAGTTACCCCATAGCATTTATGCGAAGACGGAAGTGGCGATGGTTTTACTTCTTGTATAAATCTTATGTCTCTCTCGCGCATTCGTTTTCCCTTGCTCGCATTGGCCATTCTGATATTGGTGTTTGCTACGCTGGCCGGGTTGATGCGGCTGGGATGGAAAGTGCCTACGATCAACGCCGGGTGGATGGCCGCTCACGGGCCGTTGATGCTCGCCGGTTTTTTAGGAACGCTGATCAGCATTGAGCGGGCGGTAGCCTTGGGGCAGCGATGGATGTATATTGGGCCTGCCCTGTCAGGTTTGGGCGGGTTGGTATTGCTGGCAGGATTTCCGGTCGTTGCGGCGCAAATCTTGATCATCCTGGGGAGTCTCGGGCTGCTCAGCATCTTTGGCGTGATTGTACGCAGGCATTTTTCGCTCGATACCGTGACGATGGTCGTTGGCGCAGTGGCCTGGCTGGCAGGAAATGGGGTGTGGTTGAGCAGCGGGCGTGTCCCATTTGCCGTGCCATGGTGGGCGGGGTTCTTGATTTTGACGATTGCTGGGGAACGGTTGGAGTTGGGGCGTCTCAGCAACATCCCACGGCGGGTGCTCATGGGATTTGCCGGAACGGGGGGATTGCTCATTGCTGGGTGGGTGATTTCGTTGGTGAATTTCGATTGGGGTGTTCGGGTGGCCGGGGTGGGGATGTTGGGGCTGGCTGTCTGGCTCTTACAGTATGATATTGCCCGGCGGACTGTTCGTAAACCAGGCTTGACGCGGTTTATTGCGATTTGTATGCTATCTGGGTATGCCTGGCTGGCTGTTGGGGGAGTGTTGGGGATGATCTACGGTGGCGTGACAGCCGGAGCACAGTATGATGCCTTGTTACACGCGATTTTTCTAGGATTTGTTTTTTCGATGATCTTCGGCCATGCGACGATCATTTTCCCCGCGATATTGGGACGGATGATCCAATTTTCACCGCGTTTCTACCTGCATTTGCTCGTCCTGCACGGATCATTGATTTTACGCTTGGCGGGGGATTTGGCGGATTCGTTTGTCATGCGGCGATGGGGCGGGTTGTTGAACGGGGTAGCATTGTTGATTTTTTTGGGGAATACGGTGTGGGCCGTTTGGAGAAGTCGAAATAAAGTAACCGCTTAAGCTAAAGGGGCCGGGCTGATCCTCCAGAGTAAGAAGTAACCGAAAAAAATAGTAAAGAGCCTGCGGTTGCAGGCTCTCTCAATGCGCCTATCAGGTGTGGGTAGGACGTTGGCTCCGGTAATACTGGTCGGCGAGGAACAGGATGCCTGTCAGGAACATCACACCCGGCATGAACAGGGTGGCAAACCAGTTTTCTACAACATCCTGACCACCCCGGCCACCAAACCAGAACAGGAACAGGATTCCGAGGCCGATGAACAGCAAGCCGCCTACTCGTTCCCACCGCCAGGCGACGACAAGGGCAATGATGAGCAGGAAGGTGGGAATCAGATGCATGAATAAGGCGACGAGGGTCTCCCAAAATGTGTAGCCTTCAGCAAACACATCCAGGGCAAACAGGCTGATGAAGGCGGTGAACAGAATGACCAGCACCCTGGGGGTCCAGTAAAGCAGGTTTTTCATCGTTTTCTCCTTGACCGCAAATGTACCGGCGGCCACGGGACACGAAAATTTTCCCTCCCATTTCATTATAGTTGATTTGCTGCTTTTGCCCAAATGAAATTAATTTTCCAGCTTATCCCAACCGTAAGCGACTTCCAACAACTCTTTCTCGCCGATGGTGATCGTCTGCTCGGTCACGTACTTGCCCGCCATCTTCTCGTAGAAACGCCGCGCCGGATAATTATCCGCGAGAACCCAAAGCATCATCGAGTCGATTCCCTCCACGATCAGGCGTTCTATCGCAGCCTGGAACAGCTTTATACCAATGCCCTGGCGTTTGTACGCTTCCAACAGGTAAATGGCGTACAGCTCTCCGGCGAAGGGTAACGACTCCTGCCGGGACCTGCCTCCGCTTGCAAACCCGACCACCTCCTCCTGTTCATTTTCAGCCACGAAGACAAAATGCAGGATCTCACTTCCCGATGTGATTTGCTGCCAATAACCTTCCCGCCGTTTGATGGATAGGTTGTCCAGCACTTCATCAGGAACCATACCCCGGTAAGAGGTCTGCCAGCTCTGGATATGAACCTGGGCAATGCCAGAAGCGTCCTCGGGGATGGCCTCGCGAATGGGGATGGTCATGTGCTTATTCTTATGTCAGTTCGTTTACTGGTCCCGTTTTACAATGGGCAAGTAAATTTTTTGGGTGGGGCCTTCAAACAAAGCGATTTGGACGTCGAGTGGGTTGGTATAGTAGTTCTGGTAGGTTGCTCCGACATTGGATTGTTGGCCGTTTAGAAAATAGGTGTGTGTCAGCAATTCAAACTGTACATTTTGGGGTGGATTGCTGACCTGGAAGCCCGCGTCTCCATAAGACATCTGGTCCCCGGTGTCACTGGTATCTGGGGTGCTGTCGTCTTTGTAGTACGTGCTGGTTCCCGGTAAGGAGTCTGGGATGTCCAAAACCGTGATGATGGTCCCGCCTGTTCCGGTTGCTTCTTGCCATTCCGCGGCCGGGTCGGCGTCCAATGAATCTGCTACCCCATTGATCGTTACCCCTGCCGGATTGTTGGCGTCAAAATACGTCATGCCGGTTGCAGCACTGTTAAAGTCTATTGAAGAACGCAAGTTTGTCACGATGATAGGCGAGGCAGGTGTTGTGAGTGAAGAGGGCTGGATGATCACATTCCCGTAAAAGAAAGTTGTGCCACTCCCTGTCACAGTGGTGCCGCCAAGCAAAATGGTGCTGGTTACCACCCGTGTCACCCGCACCGGACCGTCAATAGCATGGACTCCATCTTTTGTGATAGCTTCTTCAGTAACAGTAAAAGGGAGGCTAATAAAGGTTGCATCCAAACGAACCTTATCCCGATCTAAAATATCTCCTCCTCCGCCTAGGGTCAGATAGTCGCGAAAACTACCTGTGGCGTTGAATCCCACGCTGTATAAACCAGGACTGGTAATGCGGTCATTTCCCGCGTCATACTGGACATAATCTTCCGTAAATGTTTGCGCCAGATCAGGGGACGCGTAAAGATATGCCCAGGCTTGTTCGTTGGTGAGCGGATCGGTCAGCGTGAGGACGTAGATGGGGTCAATGTCCCCGCCCGGGGTGGAGAGGGTTGGGTTTGCCTCAAACGCCCCCGCATCCCTTGCCATGAAAGCCAATTCATCCTCCCCATCCAGCAGCCCATCCCCATCCGGGACAAACATCCCATTCGCGTTTTGCTCATCCATCTGGAAAGGGATTTGTGCAGGAGTTCCGCCGGTGAAGGCATAGACAAAGATTTCATTTGTGGCTGTGCCGAGTAAGTCTGGCAGCTGATCCCCCATAAGCACGACAGGATCGTGCTGTCGGGTGAGGGTGGTTGGATTACTGGACGCAAAGGAAATGGCGACAATCCAGCCTGTAAAAAGGGTGAGGAGAACAAGTAGGGGGATTTTTTTCATCGGGACTCTCTATTTTGCAGGAAATATACAGGAAAGTTTACGCCGTTCGCGTGGAAACTGTCAAGAAAGACCGGTATAAGAACAAGAAACCAGGAGGTACGCTCCCCGTCTTAATGGTCTTGCAAATATTCCACCACCATCTCCAACGCCGCCCGCGCCGAACACATTTTATTCCCCTCCCGGTCGCCATTCCAGACAAAACGCTTTGCCCAATCCCCATCCGGCGCACTGATCGCAATCCAGGTCAGGCCGACGGGCTTATTAGGCATCCCCCCGCCTGGGCCAGCGATACCGGTGACGGCCACGCCAATGTCCCCATTCAACGCAGCACGCACGCCGCGCGCCATTGCCAGGGCCACTTCTTCGCTCACTGCGCCATATTTTTCGAGCGTCTCCCACGTCACGCCCAGCAGCACGACTTTGGCTTCGTAAGCGTAGGCCACCACCCCACCGGTGTAATACTCGGACGAGCCGGGGACGTTCGTGAGCAGATGGCCGATCAGCCCGCCGGTGCAGGATTCGGCTGTGACGAGCGTGCGTTTGCGGGCGCGGAGAAGTTCGCCCATCTGGACTTCGAGAGGGATGCCGGGCATGGGGGTATTATAGATGAAAAAACTTTCATCGTGAGATCAAATCCCTTTCATAAAGAAGCCCCCCAGGCTGTATATAATAGATTTTTCGTAACTACTTAGCCCAGAGTGGAAATAACCCGAAAAAAAGGTGTGCGTGGGGGTATACCCCCACGCACACCTTTTTTTCGGAGAATCCTCTGCCTTAGCCTGAGCAGTTACGACTTTTCAATCCATTACGGAGAATCTATTCACGAAAAAAGGAGTAAAGCAATGAGAAAAACTTTTCGATGGATCAGCAGTATGTTGTTCGTCAGTGTGCTTCTTACTTTAGGAGTAATGGCCGCCCTCGCAGCGCCATTCCCTTCCACCATTCCGCTGCCGGATGGATTCCAGCCGGAAGGTGTGGCAAGCGGAGACGGTCACGATATCTATGCAGGTTCGCTTGCGACAGGCGCTGTTTATCGGGCTGACCTGAACACGGGTGAAGGCGCGATCGTCGTGCCGCCCCAGGAAGGACGGGTTGCGGTAGGGCTTAAGTTCGATCCGCGTTCCAACTTCTTGTTCGTCGCCGGTGGTCCAGGCGGGGCCGGGTACGTGTACGACGCGGGGACCGGCGATACGGTCGCAGTCTATCCATTCACCGCTTTGGGCAGTTTTGTCAACGATGTTGTCATAACGCAAAAAGCAGCGTATTTCACCGACTCGTTCCAGCCCGTTCTGTATCGTGTGGCGCTGGAAGCGAACGGGCAGCTTGCCGATCCGGGTGTTTCTGAAGTCATCCCGCTGGGTGGGGACTTTGTGTTTGTACCGGGCGGATTCAACACGAATGGCATTGATGCAACTCCCAATGGAAAATCGCTCATCATCGTCCATTCTTCGAGAGGCGAGTTGTACAACGTCAACCCGGAGACCGGCGACGCATCCCTGATCGATCTGGGCGGGGGATCGGTTCCCAATGGGGATGGCATTCTGCTGGACGGCAAGACCCTTTACGTGGTGCAAAACTTCTTCAACCAGATTGCGGTAGTGCAGCTCGATACCCAGCTCTCTTCGGGTAAAATTGAAACCACCCTCACCGATCTGGCTTTCGACATCCCAACGACGGTTGCCGAATTTGGCGATTCCCTCTATGCGGTGAACGCCAAATTTAGCACGCCTCCCACTCCGGGCACGCCCTACGAAATTGTACAGGTGCCGAAGTAGCCTGCAGGAAATTCAAAAACCCGCCAGGTCTGGCGGGTTTTTGAATTAAGTCCAAGCTCTTTTCGTCAATGGCGTTTTGTTTGTGTGTAGGGATTTTTGGGTTAGTGGAGACGATGAAGAAGTGACTTGACCTGGCCTTCCACCCCCGGCCACATCGAAAAGGCGGAGATCATTTGGGTCGGCGCACGTTCCTTCAGCCCCAAACCCGTCATCACGTACACCTACCGTGTCAACGGCGTCCCCTACACCGGCAACCGGATTGCCTTTGAGTTCGCCCACGTCTACTCCCGCGACGAAGCCAATGCGATCCTCCAGTGTTTTCCGGCAGGTTCACAACCCCTCGTTTATTACGACCCCGCCCGGCCCCAGGAAAGCACGCTCGAACCGCAAACGCGGGGATTTGCGATGGGGATGTTGGTGAGTCTAATATTACTCTTTTCACCGGCGACATTTTGTTTGTGTGTGGGGGTGGTGGGGTTGGTGGAGACGGTGGGGAAGTAGCTTTCGGGTATAATCATCTCCAGACCAAATTAAAGAGGCCCGGCATGAACACTGTGATAACAACTGAAATTCTGATAAATGATATTGAAGTGACTGATGAAATGATCACCGCTTCGCTCACTGA
>DATDOR010000542.1:0-14283 GCA_035293165.1 Anaerolineales bacterium
GCGATCACGAAAGTCTCGTCGTTGATGGGCTACGGGAACTACTTCAAAGCCTTCGACCAGATCGACAATGCGCCGGAAGAGCGCGAGCGCGGCATCACGATCAACATTGCGCATGTGGAATACGAGACGGAGAAACGGCACTATGCGCACGTGGACATGCCCGGGCACCGGGACTACATCAAGAACATGATCACCGGGGCGGCGCAGGTGGATGGGGCGATTCTGGTGGTGGCGGCGCCGGAAGGGCCGATGCCGCAGACGCGGGAGCACGTGCTGCTGGCGCGGCAGGTGGAAGTGCCGAGCATCGTGGTGTACCTGAACAAAGTGGATCAGATGGATGATGAAGAGTTGTTGGAACTGGTGGAACTGGAACTGCGCGAACTGCTGAACGAATACGAGTTTCCTGGGGATGAGACGCCGATTGTGCGGGGGAGTGCCTTGGCGGCCTTGGAAAGCACGAGCACGGACGTGCATGCGGCGGAATATGCCAGCATCCGGGAGTTGCTGCGGGTGGTGGACGAATACATTCCGGAGCCGGTGCGGGACACGCAGAAAGCGTTCATGATGCCGGTGGAGGATGTCTTCAGCATCAAAGGGCGGGGGACGGTGGTGACCGGGCGGATTGACCGGGGGATGATCAACGTGGGGGAGGGGGTGGACATCGTGGGGCTGCAAGACAAGAAACTGACCAGCACGGTGACGGGCGTGGAGATGTTCCACAAGTTGTTGAAGCAGGGGCAGGCGGGGGATAATGTGGGCTTGCTGCTGCGCGGGATTGACCGGGCCCAGGTGGAACGCGGGATGGTGATTGCGCAGACGAACTCGATCACGCCCCACCGGAAGTTCATGAGTGAAGTGTATGTGCTGCGCAAGGATGAGGGCGGGCGGCACAAGGCGTTCTTCACGGGCTATCGCCCGCAGTTCTACATTCGGACGATGGATGTGACGGGCCAGATCACCTTACCCGAGGGAGTGGAGATGGTGATGCCAGGTGATAATGTGAACCTGGAAGTAGCATTGATTGTGCCGGTGGCGTTGGAGGTGGGGTCGAAGTTCGCCATCCGGGAAGGTGGTTTGACCGTGGGTGCGGGTGTCATTACCAAAATCCTCGACTAAGGTGTCTATGGCTAAGAAAAAAGGCGCACGAATCCTTGTTACTCTGGCATGTATAGAGTGCAAAGAGCGTAACTACATTACAGAAAAGAATCGTCGAAACGACACAGCGCGGTTGGAACTTAAGAAATTCTGCCCGCGTTGCCGCCAACATCAATTACATCGCGAGACCAAATAGTCTCAATCAGGTAGAGTAGTTTTTCAATTGGCCAGTTAGTATTCTGCTAATTGGAAAATACTTTTATAGGCGAGTAGCTCAATTGGCAGAGCAACGGTCTCCAAAACCGTAGGTTGTGGGTTCGACTCCTGCCTCGCCTGTTGAAATAGTTAACGCCGCTGTAAAGGCGGCGTTTTCACCGTAAATTCAAAGTGCTATCCTTGGCATATTGGGATGGTTTAGGAGCATTAAGTGGCTGAAAAACAAGTCGTACGCAGACAACCCAATGCGGTTCAGCGTTATTATAGAGAAACAGTAGGAGAGTTGCGGAAGGTTGCGTGGCCTACCCGGCGTGAGGCTACCAATTTGACTTTGATTGTTGTGGTTGTTATCGTCGCGATGGTCCTAATCCTGGGATCATTAGACCTATTCTTCTCTTGGCTGCTTACCTTAATTGTTGGGTTTTAAGTATTATGTGCATAGTTGCAACGGATGTGTGTAATGGATGAGAATAATGAGATGAATTTGCCTGTTTCAGAAGAAGACACGTCTGTTTCTGATTCCGAACTTAATTCTCATCAAGAGGATGACGGACGTGCCTGGTATGTCGTACATTGTTATTCAGGGTATGAAAACAAAGTGCGCCATAACCTGGAGCAACGCATTGAAACGATGGGAATGAAAGACAAAATCTTTGATGTCGTAGTGCCTACGGAAGAAGAAATCGAAGTCAAAGAAGGAAAACGCCGTACAATCGAGCGAAGGGTATTCCCTGGTTATATTTTAGTTAATCTGATTCTTACGGAAGATTCCTGGTATGTTGTTCGTAATACGCCGGGAGTGACCGGGTTTGTTGGTCAGGGTACGACACCTATTCCCCTTCGTCCAGAAGAAGTTGCCCAGATCACGAAGCGTATGGAGGCAGAAGCGCCTCGCATTAAAGTTACCTTTAAGTCTGGTGAACGGGTCCGAATTATTGATGGGCCATTTAATGACTTTCGCGGAACCGTATCAGAAATTGATATGGAGCGTGCCAAAGTTCGTGTTCTTGTAAGCTTCTTTGGTCGTGAAACGCCCATTGAGCTAGACTTTTTACAAGTTGAAAAAGCATGAGGTTATTGTAACTACTCAGCCGGGAAGGGGATTAGCCCGAAAAAAAGGTGTGTGCGGGGGTGTACACCCCCGCACACACCTTTTTTTCGGAATATCCTTTGCTCTCGCCTGAGCAGTTACAGGTTATTTATCAATATGTGGGAGGGTGTTCCCACCCGTTAGTTGGTCAGCCCAGACCATATACCACAAAGGAGAAAATCTGTGGCAAAGAAACTTAAAGCTGTCGTTCGTTTACAATTGAATGCTGGAAAAGCAACGCCAGCACCCCCTGTTGGGCCTGCCTTAGGCGGTTACGGCCTCAACCTGATGGCATTTTGTAAGGAATATAATGCCCGTACATCGAATCGTATGGGAGAGGTTGTTCCGGCAGAAATTTCCATCTTTACAGATGGTTCTTTCACCTTTATATTAAAAAGCCCACCAGCTGCTGCACTTCTGAAAAAAGCAGCGGGAGTTGAAAAAGGTTCTTCCATCCCCAATCGTGATAAGGTTGGTAAAGTGACGCGTGCACAGATTCGTGAAATCGCTGAGATCAAGATGAAAGACCTCAATGCAATTGATATTGAAGGCGCGATGCGGCAAATTGAAGGCACGGCCCGAAATATGGGCATTGCGGTGATTGAATAACCTTAGACTGTGGGAGGGTAAATTGCCCGTCTGACTGTTTACAGTCTCACACCACAGAGGAGATAAAATGGCAAAACACGGAAAAAAGTATCTGGCTGCACAAGCCAAAGTAGATAAAGGGCAATTATATAGCCCTAAAGATGCGCTTGCACTGGCTAAAGAATTATCTTTTACCAAATTCGATGCAACAGTGGAAGCTCATCTGCGCCTTGGGGTTGATCCTCGACATGCGGATCAAATGATTCGCGACGTTGTAGTTTTACCGCATGGGTTGGGTAAAAGTGTACGTGTACTGGTGTTCGCCCAGGGTGAAGGCGCAACATTAGCCCGTGAAGCTGGTGCTGATTATGTTGCCGATGATGATGAATTCATCCAAAGAATCCAGGGCGGATGGACGGATTTTGATGTGGCCATTTCAACGCCCGATATGATGAGCAAGGTGGGTCGTTTGGGACGTGTGTTAGGCCCACGCGGCCTGATGCCCAACCCAAAAGCCGGTACTGTGGTTCAACCCAGTGATTTACCGCGTGTCATCGATGAATCGAAAGCCGGGCGTGTGGAGTTTCGTGTAGACAAAACCGCTAATTTACATGTTCCTATCGGCAAGGTTTCATTTGAAGAAAATAAACTCTATGATAATTTTGCTACATTTATGGATGCCGTGAAAAAGGCTCGCCCGCCAGCGGCAAAGGGAACATATATCCGGCGCGTCATAATTACTACCACGATGGGGCCTGGAATTTCTGTTGATCCCCTTCTGGCCCAGCAGATGGAGGGTGAATAAGTCTATTAAGAAATGTAAGGTTTCGTTAATAGAAACCAAATTTACCAATGACAGCAGGTGTCGGGCAATCGTTTGCCCTGCTTAATTTCCTGCCGAGGTAAATGGCTTTATAAAAGAAATCTATACTCCAGAAAATGCTGGATATGGAAGTCAATTTATAGAGTCTTTGCCTGGCAGGATCATCAGGCAAAGACTCTTATTTTATACCTGCAAAAAATCCGGTCCTTTGGGCTTGTCCTGGCTTCAAAGACCAATAAATCTGTAATTATCATTGAGCGGTAATTACACAACCTTTTTGAAAGGAGGTAGGCGCCTTGGCCGTTTCTAAACAACGCAAAAATGAGATTTTAGAAAATTATACAGAGTGGCTGAACAAAAGCAGGGCCATTATATTTACCGAATATAAGGGACTTTCTGTAAAAGATTTGGATCAGATACGCCAAAAAATGCGTGAGGCTGGCGGTGAATTTCATATCGTCAAAAACACCTTAGGAAAAATTCTGATTCAAGAAGCAGGATACCCACTAGATGAAAAGATGTTCACGGGTAGTACTGCAATTGGCTTTGCATTTGAAGATGCACCTGGCTTGGCAAAAGCAATTTCCGATTTTGCAGACACCTCGGAATTTGTCAATATCAAGGGCGGTTATCTTTCCAACCGCTTGATGAATGCCGCGCAGGTTAAAGCGCTGGCGGATTTACCGCCTTTGCCCGTGGTTCGTGCCCAATTACTGGGAACGATTAATGCCCCAGCAAGCAAACTGGTTCGTGTTCTGGCAGAACCTGGTCGGCAAATTGCTGCTGTGATTAAAGCTTTTTCTCAAAAAGATGCCGCTCCTGCGGAAATCTGATCAATGAACTAAAAATAACAACAAATATAAGGAGTAACAAAAATGGCTGATCTCGATAAACTTGTCCAGGAACTGAGTACCTTAACGGTCCTGGAAGCTGCTGAACTGGTTCAAAAACTCGAAGAATCTTGGGGTGTCTCTGCTGCCGCCCCAGTGGCTGCTGTGGCCGCAGTGCCTGTAGCAGGCGCTGCCGCTGCTGAACCGGTGGAAGAGAAGACCGAATTTGACGTAATTCTCAACGATGCAGGTCCTAAGAAGATTGAAACCATCAAAGTGATCCGCAAGCTCACAAGCCTGGGTCTCAAAGAATCAAAGGATATGGCAGAAGCTGCTGGTTCCAAGGTGTTAGAAGCTGCATCGAAAGAAGCGGCCGAAGATGCGAAGAAACAGCTTGAAGAAGTTGGGGCTGTTGTCGAAATTGCCTGATTCTGGCACTTTGATCCATTCATTTCCTGGCGAGGTGTTTGTATAAACATCTCGCCTTTTTTTTGGGGTGTGGATTGCCGTTTGCATAAAATCGAATTATTCACTTCTCTTTTTTCTTTTCTTGCCATGTGGTATATTCTAAATACCTGAAGATTAAAAGACTAATTAGGAGCTACATCATGAGTACGCGCATTTTAATCATTGAAGACGATGAAGCAATCCTGCGGTTTCTGCGTCGGGGTCTGGCTTATGAGGGGTATATTGTTGATACTGCAACGGAAGGACAATCTGGTCTGGCACTGGCCCGTGATCACCCCCCTGATCTGGTGGTGCTGGATTGGATGCTGCCAGGTTTAGATGGATTGGAAGTTTGCCGCCGTCTCCGCGCGGGAGGGCCTGTCCCCATCCTGATGTTGACCGCGAAAGATACCATCCACGACCGGGTTCAGGGACTGGACGCCGGGGCAGATGATTATATGGTTAAGCCTTTCGATCTGGACGAATTGCTTGCTCGCATCCGGGCACTGATGCGCCGAGCACAGCCGAACCGGCCGAAAGTGTTACGCTTTGCGGATCTATCCCTGGATACAGGCACGCGGCAGGCTGCACGTGGGGAACGGATTATTTCCCTAACTGCGAAAGAATATGAACTCCTTGAACTTTTCCTGCGGCACCCCAGGCAAGTGATGACCCGTGACACCATTTTTGACCATGTTTGGGGCTATGATTTTGGTGGAGAAAGCAACATTATCGAAGTGTATGTGCGTTACTTGAGGCAGAAATTAGAGGCGAATTCTGAACCGCGACTGCTTCACACCGTTCGGGGTATGGGTTACGTTCTGCGCGAGGCCGAATAATGCCCTCCTCAAAACCCTTGCCAAAAATGCCAGAATGGTAGCTTCTCAAAAACCGGGGGAGACTTCCGAAGTTTGACAATCCGATTGCTCAGGACTGCTATCCTTCAAAACTTCGGAAGTCTTGTGCCACGAAAATTGAGATGATACCAGAATGTCTCTAAAAGTCCGTCTTACTTTATTGTACACATCCATTGTGGGGGGCATTTTGGTTCTATTCAGCGTGGCCGTCTATGCGCTTGCTACATTGACTTTGGTTGCGGAAATTGACAAAACGTTGGAGCATACGTGGGATGAGGTTCAACAAGTAACGCGGGTAAGTTCAAGAGGGGATATTGAAATGGTGACATTGATTTCCTTTGATCAAAATGTGTTCGTGCAAGCCTGGCGGAATGGAGCCCTTGTTGCAGCTTCCTCCAGTGTCGCCCAATTGGACCAGCCTTTAGATCGCCAAAGTTTACAAATCACAACCCCGATTTTTCGGGATATATTTGTTGATTCAGTTCATTTGCGAGTCTTAAGCGTCCCGCTTTTGGTGGCTGAACGGCCTTTTGCAACCTTTCAAATTGGGGCGAATTTGGCTGTTGTGGATGGGACGAAAAATGATTTGCTGCGTACGCTGACCGTCGCCTCACTGGTTGCAATTGCTTTTGCGGGAATCTTAAGTTGGATCGGGACACATCGTGCTTTACGTCCTTTGGACGCGGTGACAGAAGCGGCGACGCAAATCACCGACACAAATGACCTTTCCCGCCGAATTCCGCTGGTTGGGTCACCGGATGACGAAGTGGGTCATCTTGTAAAGGCTTTTAACCAAACCCTGAGCAGACTCGAACGCTTGATTGACACACAGCGTCGGTTTGTTGCAGATGTGGGCCATGAATTGCGGACTCCATTGACGGTGATCAAAGGGAATGTAGACCTTATGCGCCGCATTGGGGCAGACGAAGAGTTTTTTGAGAGTATTGAAAGTGAAGTTGACCGTCTAAGTCGAATGGTGGGCGACCTGATGCTTCTTGCCCAAGCCGAATCTGGGAAACTTCCCATGGAACGCAAACTCGTTGATCTGGATACTATACTTCTTGAAGTCTTTCGGCAGATGAAAGTGTTGGCAAAAGATCAAGTCAGACTTAGAATCGGTGAAATTGACCAGGTATTGGTCTGTGGAGATCGAGACAGATTGAAGCAAGTCCTGGTCAACCTGATCAGTAATGGAATCAAGTACACGCCCTCCGGTGGGGAGGTGGTTGTTACTTTGGGCAAGCAAGGTTCACAGGCAAGGTTGATTGTCACAGATAATGGGCCGGGAATTCCAGAGGAAGATTTGCCCCACATTTTTGAACGGTTTTATCGGGGAGAAAAGTCACGTATTCGTTCCAAAGATGGGAAAGGGTTCGGTTTGGGACTTTCGATTGCGTACTGGATCGTTCGAAGCCACCAGGGACGGATTGAGGTCAGCTCACAGGTAGGGCGTGGAACGACATTTTGCGTCTGGTTGCCGCTTTCCGATGGGGAGTGTCACGAAATTGAAGTTGAAGAAGGGGTTACTTAGGGCGAGACTCCCACCTTTTGTGCAGCATTATTGCACATTCCTTTAGCCCGACTCAGCCAATCATTCAAAGTCGGGCTTTCACTTCTTCCAGCTTTGGCGTCTTCATAAATGCCAACTCCCCAGTGTGTGTACCGCACAGTTTCTGCTGGCCAGAGTGTTTCCCCTCGACTGGCCCCATTAATCCCCGCATTATAACCTGCCAGCGCCATCTTCACGTTTCCGCCAAAACTTTCCAGGGATCGAGATAAATAAGCCATCCCGCGCAAGGCATTGGTATCTGGATTAAAAGGATCTTCTGAAGCCTGGAAATGAAATGGCATCACCTGGAAGAGACCAGTTGCTCCAGCGATAGAAACCACATCCGGGTTGCCGCATGACTCAATCTGCATGACCGTTGCGATTAAATTGGCGTCCATTTGCCATTGTTCTGCCCATTGTAAGATTTTGGGTTCCCAATATTGCACCGAGGGTGAAAAGAATGGGGCAATCGCTACTACGTTTGAATTTTGGCGCGTTTGAGCATCTGTTACCGGAAGTTCAATATCTGGCATCTGGCTGAACACGAAGCGCAAAAATACCAACAACATGACGATACTCACGCCGATAGCCATGACGGGCATCAAACCGGTCACGGCTAAAGATGAAAAGCCTCCACCTAAAGGGGTGGAGACTTCCCATTCATCAACCCAGATGTATTCATCAGGGTCATCGTATTCATCATCGTCGTCGTACTCAATGTCTTCTTCGTAGTCCTCGAATTCGTTGTAATCGTAATGGTATGACATGCGAAGTGCAGGACATGCCCGAGGGGGAGGATCTCAAGAGGATTACCTACGTGGTTCGTTGGGATTGGATCGGCCACTCATCGAGACGGGATGGTAACTGGGTTCAGGGCGATTGAAAACGGACTCATACGTGTTTTCATAAGTAGGGTCCGGACGGGGCACAGGCTTGGGTTTGGGGGCGGGTCGGAATCCAGAGGTTTGCCCAACAGGGGTCTGTGACGCGGGCGTCCGTGGCGCCGCCATCTGGGGCGCCTGGCGTGACGAAGGCTGAAATCTGGATCTGGCTTGTGATCGAGACTGTGTCAGGACAGGGTTTCGAGACCCAACCTGTCTGATTCCCCGGGCCTGGCTGAACAATCGCTCACCAGCTACCGAGAACGTCCCAATCAGCAACACCCGGCTCAACCATACAAGCACCGCGACAAAAATCGGCACGGCCTTCAGCAGTACTTCCTGGGCAATCACCGCGTTCCCCAGCGAATCATTCTCCAAAATCGCAATGGAAACGCCCCACCAGGTAAGCATTGCGTTCATCGTCGCTGCCAAAAGCCACGCACTAAAAAGATACCACACTTCGGCAGGCTCGTCAGCTCCTTCCTCGGGTGTGAATATCCGCGCAATCCCGGCAAAATCAATGCCACAGAACGCGAGCGCCAGAATAGTGGACCATCGGAGCCCCATAAACTCCAGTTCACCCAGCAGATCATGCAACGCAAAATCCGTGGTGCTGTAATTGAACAGCTCAAAAAACAACAGCGCCAAAATAATCAGCGCGCCCCACGCCAGCCCTCGCTGGAGGGGGAAACGTCGTCCCAGGGAATTCATTGATCCTCTCATCATTTTGGACCTCCTTGCCTCAAAAAAGAAACCAGTGCCTCAATTATAGAACACTCGTTCTATAATGTCAAGCCCGGTTTTTCTTCTTAATCGAACGCTTAAACAGGCTTACCCGCCACCAGATGAAAGTGTAATTGCCTCACTTCTTGATAATCCCCTCCATTCACAATGACCCGATACTGGGTCAATGCCAATTGTTTGACCAATTTTTGCACTGTGAAAAACACTTCTCCCAACAGGGGAGCATCTGCTTCGCCGAGCATCTCCACACCCCCAATCACTTTCTTCGGCACGATCAAAATATGCACCGCCCACGCCGGGGTGGGGTGCCGGAACGCGATCAGCGTCTCTGTCTCGATCAACCGATTAACCGGCAGTGCAAAACTCATGTGGGCAAACATCCATCCCGCCACGCGTCCTCCCAACCGTGACCGGGCCAACCGCATTAATAGCATCCAGTGTAGCATCCTGAGCGGAGGCTTTGCGAAGTCGAAGGATGCGGATTGCGATAACTCCCACTAATAATACACCACCTCATATCCCTCGAACACCCCCTCCTTATACGTGAACTTCCCTGAAAAGAACTCCGGCTCTGCCAGCCAGGGAATAAAAATCTTATCACCCGGCCACAAATTCAAATCGAGCAATTCCCCGTCTGGAACCCATTGCAACACCCCTTCACTCGACTCGATCAACTCCCCTTCAAACTCCGTTGCCGTAAACAAAAAAGCATACCAATCCTCATCGTCTGCAAACTCTGGAAATGTCAAAATCCCGTGCAGCCTCGGATTACGGATGATCAATCCCGACTCCTCCTGCACCTCCCGAATCACACACTCCTCTGGCGTTTCCCCCACATTCAACTTGCCTCCCAACCCGTTCCACTTCCCCGCGTGCATGTCATTCTCCTTCTTCACGCGGTGGATCATGAGCGTGTGGCCATTGTGCTTGACGTAGCAAAGCGTGGCGAGTTTCATGGAGTGGGAAATCGTAGAGAGGTATACAAAGCACACAGGTAACAGGTAGAGACTTGTATACTTGTGTACTTGTCTACCTGTTTACTCCAAGGGTATCCAAAATAAACGCATAATCAAACGCAATCTCGCGCAAATAATCGTACCGCCCGGACGCACCGGCGTGTCCTGCGCCCATGTTTGTCTTGAGTAATAGCCGGTTGTTGTCCGTTTTCGTCACTCGGAGTTTCGCCACCCATTTCGTCGGTTCCCAATACTGCACACGCGGGTCATTCAACCCGGATGTGACCAGCATGTTGGGATAATCTTTCGCCTCTACATTGTCGTAAGGGGAATAAGACAACATATACCAGTAATACGCCTCGTTTTGGGGATTCCCCCATTCCTCAAATTCTCCGGCAGTAAGCGGGATGGTTTCATCCATCATCGTCGAGATCACATCTACAAACGGCACCCCCGCGTACGCGACCTTCGCCAGGTCAGGGGCCATGTTCACGACTGCTCCGATCAGCAGCCCGCCTGCACTACGTCCCATGACCGCCATCCGTTCACTGCTCGTGTACTTTTCCGCGATCAGATGCCGCCCGCAAGCGATAAAGTCGGTGAAGGTGTTCTTTTTGTTCAGGAATTTGCCCTGTTCGTACCAATACCGCCCCATCTCCTCGCCGCCCCGGATGTGGGCAATCGCATAAACAAACCCCCGGTCAAGCAGGCTGATGGCGTTCATCAAAAAGTACGGTTCCATGCTCGCCCCATAAGACCCGTACCCGTACAGCAGGCAGGGGGCGTTCCCATCCTTGACCAACCCCTTCCGGTACACCAGGCTGATCGGGATCAGCGCCCCATCCTCGGCCGGGGCGAAGATGCGCTCCGATTGATAGTTGGCCGGGTCGAAGCCGCCCAGGACGGGTTTGCGTTTTTTTAGTTCCATCTCCCGCGTGTCCATGTTGTAATCAAATACGGTGTCGGGGGTAGTCATAGACATATAGGTGAAGCGGACGAGGTTCGTATCAAATTCTGGATTACGGTGTTCCCCGTAGGTGTACGCCGGTTCGGGGAAGCAGACATCGTGGGATTCGTTTGTGGGCAGATGGGTGATGCCCATCGTCCGCAGACCGTTTTCCCGTTTATAGACGACCATGTGCCTGGCGAATAGATCCACGCCGTCAATCCGCACATCCTCGCGGTGGGGAATCAACACCTGCCAGTTTTCCTTCCCCGGGCTGGTGACTGGCGCAGCCACCACCTTAAAATTCCGGGCCTTGTCGTTCGTCGTGATGTAAAACGTCCCGGTATGGTGGCTGACCCGGTACTCCAACCCTTTTTCGCGGGGATGAATGACCTGAAAATCTTCGTCAGGGGTGTTCGCATCCAGAAAATGAAACTCGGACGTTTCGATGCTGCCCGCAAACAGGAGAAGATAAGCGTCATCGCGGGTTTTGCCCAAAGCGACTAGAAAAACTGGATCGTTTTCCTGAAACAGGAGTGCGTCCTCGGCATCCCCCAAACGATGGCGATGCAGCCGGTACGGGCGTTTGGCGTCGTCGAGCGTGGTGTAGAAGTAGGTCGGATTGTCATTGTTGACGCAGTTCGACCATTCCCCGGCGTAGGTGGTGTTGGGGATACGGTCGGGGAGAATTTCGCCCGTTTCCAGGTTTTTGAAGTGGACGGTGAACAATTCCGACCCGTCCTCATCCAGCGAATACGCCAGCCACTTGTGATCCGGGCTGACTTTGTGTACACCCAGTTTGAGAAATTCTTTGCCCTCGGCGAGCGCGTTCAAGTCGAGAGTGATCTCTTCTTCAGCGTCTAGCGTCCCCTTTTTACGGCAATAAATCGTGTACTGTTTCCCCTCTTCCGTGCGGGTGTAATAGAAATACACCCCGCGCCGGACGGGGACATCCACATCCGTCTCCTGGATGCGCCCGAGCATCTCCTGGTAGAGTGTCTCTTGCAGGTCATTGGTGTGGGCCATGACCGCTTCGGTATACGCGTTTTCCGCTTCGATGTAGGCGATGACATCGGGGTTGGACTTATCCCGGAGCCAGAAATAAGGGTCAGTGCGGGTGTGGTTGTGGAGGGTAAGGGGGTGGGAGTGGGTGGGGGCAGGGGGAGAGGAGGAAAGGGGCATGAATTGCTCCTGAGCAGAAATTTTGTGAGGAGATTTTACCAGTTTTGAACAAGGTATAGGAAAGATAAAAATTTGGGTTACAATGAGCAGGCCCCTTTAATTGAGAGGACTTTGTCCGCGAAGGGCAAGACAAAAATATCGTATAGGTTGCACCTGTGACTGACCAAGAACCCTGGTATACCCTTGAAGATAGAAAAACCTTCCTTGAAGAACGCTATATAACCAACCAGTTCCCACGCGTATTTTTTTGAAGTTAAAGAAGCGAAAAACGGATCCAAATACATTATCGTAACCCAGCGAAAAAAAGTTGGTGACAAATTTGTAGGTACCAAGATACGCATTTTTGAGGATGAACTGTTGGAGTTCGAACGGGTTTTTCATAAACTCGTTCATTATGCGCTGAACGAGTTGCCAGTAGGTGAGCCGAAATCTGAGAGCCCGAAAAACTCAACAGAGGTGTCTCAATCCGATTTAGTGCCTGCCTTCTTCAATAAATTATCGCAAACAAATAATTGGAAAGAGTTTGAAGAATATACTTTCTACTTGTTAAAGTTATTGGGCATTCAAACAGCCTATAATTTTCTGGATGAGAGACAAGCCGGAAAAGCAGACGGTTTTTTCAAATTGGGGAATTTGGCGGTCATTTACGACTGTACACTTGATCAAAAGGATTTTGAGAATACCAAGAGTGAGCAAATCGTCAATTACTGCAATCGTCTTAAACAAGGTAATATCGAAATTTCTGAGAGAACAACAGAAGAATTCTATGACCACCATAAACAGGTTTGGATCATTACACAGGGGAAAACAAGGCGTGTGAAGTTAGTCAGTTCAATCGAGGTGAAGGAAATATCTGTTGATGATTTAATGAATCTATACCAGGAACGACTTACCACAACTATGAATGATCAAGCGCTTGAATTGCGGCTGCGGAATCTTTAGCTTTTCTCCGTGAGGAACCTCCATGAACATCATTCTTGAAAATTTTACCCTCCCCGAACGAGGGGTTGTAGAAGTGAAAGTCAACGTTTCTTTTGAGATTAAAGTCACGGCAGAAGAAGCACGCAAAAAAGTAGCGCGCTGGCTGGATGATGAAATCAGCATGTTATTAGGGACAGATACACCAACCCTTGCTGTCGGGAAGCAGGCAGTATGGCGTGTGCCGGTTTGGATTGGGTTTCCAAGTACAGGGAGAATTCCAGGGGTAGGATTCGTTTTAGTAGATGTCCAAACGGGGCAAATCCAGAATACTCAGGGAACGAAAGCCGAAATTTTGAGACATCTTGAAAAAGAAGTGAAACCTCACCTGCCAGCAGAACGCTCCCCCGTCCGTGAACTTCCCGCCGACTACTTCACCAATTTGAATCCCCCTCCACAGTTTACCCCCCGATAACGCTCGTTCTCGCCGCAAACATGCCTGCGATCCTGTTGCCTGTCCCACACCGCCAGCAGAAAAATGACGGCGATTGTCTGGCTGCATGCGCCGCGATGGTTCTGGAATATTTGGGAATCCCGGTTACGTGAACTTTTATCCAACCATTACGCGCCCATTGTTGCGGTGGATGCAGGGGAACTTGCTTACTCGGATCGATCCACTTCCCATGTTGTGGTGGTGGTTGGTATGGGTGATCATTATGTCTATTTGAATGATCCGGCACTTACCACGGGTGCGATCCCTGTACCGTGGGGTGATTTCGACCTTGCGTGGTTGGAAAAGGATCAACAGTATGCTGTTTTGAGTTTGGGGGCGAAACCTATGAGTGAAGCAATGGCTATGAAACCGTCTTGACTCCCAATTGCTCCAACAATTTTGCCAATGTTGTTTGCCGGAATTGTGCCAGGGTGCTCAAATATTCAACACGCCTGGCCTGCAACCGTTCGCTTTGCTTCGTGAGTTGCAGCAGTTCCTCATATTCTTGAGGGATGAGCGTTTCATTCCGGCGTTTGGCGATTAGTTCATCGTATCTTTTTTGCGACTGAAACGGGAGCCTTTCATTGATTTTGATAAGCAGTTCGGCTTCCTCATTTGGAAGGCTGGGCGCATGTTGCCGGGCGCGAATGGCAAGCACCTGAGAAGTG
>DATDOR010000543.1:0-8215 GCA_035293165.1 Anaerolineales bacterium
ACACTCTGCCGTGCCGTATCCCTGCCGGACGGTGATACCGCGTTCGCTCAGGTGCGCGCGCAGGGAGGGGGGCAAGGGTTCGGCGGTGACGAAGGCTTTTTCGAGTTGGAGTTTCAGCCCCATCTCACCCGCTTTATCGAGCAGCGCTTTCAGGTATGAGGGCAGTCCCACATACCCGGTCACGCCCAACGTGTGGAGCGCCTGCACCTGTTGATCCTGGTTGCCAACCCCGCCCGGAATCACCGCACAACCAACGGCCCACAACCCTTCCTCGAACATCGCCCCGGCCGGGGTCAGATGATAGCCAAAAGCATTCATCACGACATCCCCCGCGCGGAAACCGGCGGTTTCCAGGGCGGGTTTCCAGCGCCAGTAATCGGGCGTCCGGGACTCGGGATCGTAGAGCGGGCCAGGAGATTGGAAAATTCGCTTCAACTCTCCCGGCGGGCAGGCGAGCATTCCCCCGAATGGTGGGTGTTCGGCCTGGAGTGTGATCAGATCGTCTTTGCGGAGGACCGGGAGCGCGTGTAAGTCTGCCGGGGTGTGGATATTATCTGGGGACAGACCCGTATCCTGCAAACGTTTGGCAAACCCAGGCGCGTTCTGATAGAGGTGGGAGATAAGAGATTGGAGATTCATCCTTCCGCCGTCCGATGTACCCATCGGCACATCCTTCACGAAAGCCATCGCTTCCGGCGTTTGTAATGCTTCACATCCCGGTACGACTTTCGTTGCCCGACTTCGGTAAGGCCCAGGTAGAACTCGCGCACGTCGGCGTTGTTGCGGAGGTCGTTGGGGTAGCCTTCGAGGACGATGCGGCCATTTTCCATGATGTATGTGTAGTCGGCTACGCTGAGAGTCAGGTTGGCGTTTTGTTCGACAAGGAGGATGGTCGTGCCCTGTTCTTTGTTGATGCGTTCGATGATGGCGAAGATTTCCTGCACGAGCATGGGCGCCAGACCGAGGGAAGGTTCGTCAAGCATGACGAGTTTGGGTTTCGCCATGAGCGCGCGCCCAATAGCGAGCATTTGCTGTTCCCCGCCGGAGAGGTAGCCTGCCGTTTGGGTCTGGCGTTCCTTCAAACGAGGAAAGTACTCGTACACTATTTGGATGTCTTTCTGCAAGTTGCCGCCATCGGCGCGGGTGTAACCGCCTGCGACCAGGTTTTCCTGGACTGTCAGATGTTCGAACACCCGGCGTCCTTCCATCACCTGGAAGATGCCCATGCGGACGATGTCGGCGGCATCCTGATGGTGGATGGTCTTATCCAGGAATTCGATGCTACCATCGGTCACTTCGCCGTCTTCGGGTTTGAGCAAGCCGGAGATCGCTTTCAGCGTGGTGGACTTGCCCGCCCCGTTCGAACCGAGCAGCCCGACGATCTTCCCTTCCGGGACTTGCATGGACATCCCTTTTAGGACAAGGATGACGTCGTTATAGATGACTTCGACGTTGTTGAGGGTAAGCATGAACATGCCTCGGTGTCAGGGGTCTAGTGTCAGGTGCAGGTTATTTCCTGACACCTGACACTAGAAAACCTGACACACTTTACGGGGCCGAAATGTAATCGCTTACCTGCGCCCATTTGCCACCCTCGACCTTAAACAGGCGGAGGGAGTTGGTGCCTTTATGGCTTGTCGGGGAAAAGGAGACGGGAGCGGTAACGCCACCGGTGTCAAAGTTGGTGAGGGATTCGAGTGCGGCTTTCATGTTTTCACCGGTGACTTCCTTGCCTTCCTTGATTACCGTTTCGATCCCTTCGGCCATGACCGCCATCGTCCACCACCCCTGGACGTAGTGCAGGCCCTTTTCGTCCAGGCTGGAGCCGTGGTCTTCAAGCCATTTGCCGGGGTCCGCATGCCCGTCCACCGGCACAGTCGGCGGGGTGAAAGGCAGCGCGCCCACAATGCCTTCCGCCGCGTCCCCCGCAAGGCTGATGAACAGCTCATCAGCACACCAGTTCAGGCAGACGATTTGGGCATCAATGCCCTGGCTTTTAGCATCTTTGGCCAATACGGAGGCAGGCGTCGAAACGTTTTGGATGATGATGTAATTTGCGCCAAACTGTTGAATTTGGGCCAGTTCTGCTACGTAATCGGTCACGCCGCCGGGCATAGCAAGACTCATAAACTCTACGCCATTGGCTTCAGCAAAGGCCTGCGCATCAGGAACCGGAGATTGGCCGAAGGGGCTGTCGTGGTGGGCAACGGCGACTTTCGGCTTGTCGCTGTTCCCTTTTGCGGCCCAATCATCCATTGCCCATTGGACGGCAATGATGGCCTGATCCGAGTAGGACGTGCCGACCAGGAAGTTGTAAGGGGCTTCTTCCATGTTGAGCAGGTTGGCTGAATACGATGCGGACATGAAGGGGATTTTATCCGCTGCAATCTTGGTGCGGAGCGCTTCCGTATCGCCTGTGCCCCAACCCTGGAAGGCGACCACGCCCTCCTGAACGTACTGGGTATAAAGCTGTTCGGCAACGTCCACTTTATAGCCATAATCGGCGGAAACCAACTCGATAGGATGGCCTTCGACGCCGCCGTTTTCGTTTCGCCAGGTGACGTAATCGCGGAGGCCATCTGCGTAAGGGGTGCCAACGTCCGAGGTCGCGCCGGTCAGGTCATGGATGGCACCGACTTTGATGGGGGTCATATCTTCCATCACCTCGGTTGAGGCGGGCTCTTCGCCACCAGTTTCGGCACCCGTATCAGAGGCAGCCGGTTGGCAGGCGGCCAGCAGAAGGATGATCAACAAAATGAGCAGTTTTTTAAGGTGTGACATGGGGTTCTTCCTCCAGAAAAGTAATGAAGTGAAAAGTAAGAAGTAAGCTGAAGAGCGAGTTTTTTGATAGGACCTCCTTTCAAATATCCAATATCGAATATTTAATAACTGAATGGCCAAAGTCGAAAGTAATCTTTGATGTCCTTCCAAATCTTTCGCAGCCCCTCCGGTTCGAAAACCAGGAACAGGATGATGATCAACCCGAATGCTGCCTGCTGGATGTAGGGGATGAGCGTGTCGATGATCGGGACGAAAGACCGGAGTGCGCGACCGGCATTCGTGAGGATCGCGGGTAAAAGAGTCATAAACGTGGCTCCAAAAACGGAGCCGGACACCGACCCCAACCCGCCGATGATGATCATTGCCAGATAAGTAACCGACACATCAATCGTGAACCGTTCCCAGGTGACAATGCTGCGGTAATGGGCAATCAGCGCCCCTGCCAGCCCGACAATGAAGGACGAAATGGCGAAGGAGAGCAGTTTGTAGCGAAACAGGTCAACGCCCATGACTTCAGCGGCAATGTCCTGGTCGCGGATGGCGATGAACGCCCGCCCGTAGTGGGTGCGGAACAGATTGATTGTCGTCAGCGCGGTCAGCCCTGCCAGGGCCCACACCACCCAGTAAAAATTGAAATCGGTGTTCATTTGTTGCCCAAACAAGGTAGGGTTGGGGACCACGAGCGCATCCACGCCCCCAGTGACCGCTTTCCAATGCGTGACGACCCAGAGAATGATCACCTGCGCGGCCAGAGTCGCAATCGCCAGATACAGCCCTTTCAACCGCAGAGAGGGGATGCCAAATATCGCGCCGACAAATGCCGTCACAAAGCAGGCGATGATGATCGAAAGGTACCAGGGGATGTGGAAGTGTGCCGTCAAAATCCCCGCTGAATAGGCCCCTACCGCCAAAAAGCCGCCCTGTCCCAGGCTGATCTGCCCGGTGAACCCGACCAGAATGTTCAACCCAATCGCCCCGATGATTGCAATCCCGACCTGATTCGCCAGCGTCAGGTAATACCGGTTCGCAAAAAACGGAAACGCGACGATGAACAGCACGAACAAAATAATCCGCGCTTTCTGAAAATGCGTCCGCCGTAGTCCCATGTCGGCCTGATAGGTGGTGTGGAAAATGCCTGATTCCATTACACTCTCTCAATAATCTCCTGTCCAAACAACCCATACGGGCGCACCATCAAGATGATGATCAATACGATGAAGGGCAACACCTGGTTCAAACCCTGGCCGATGTACCCACCCGTGTAGGTCTCCAACAGGCCGATGATGATGCCGCCGATGATCGCTCCGGGGATCGAGTCCAGCCCGCCCAGGATGACGACTGGGAACACCCGCAGGCCAAAGGACGCCAGTTCCCCACTCACCCCAACGATGTTCGCGACCAGCCCGCCGGCAATCGCCGCTGTGACCGCCGCAATCGACCACGCCCAGGCGAAGATCTTCTTCACGCTGATCCCCATACTGAGAGCGGCCTGCTGGTCGTCGGCAACGGCGCGCATGGCGATCCCTTCCTTTGAGCGGCGGAAAAAGTACGAGAAGAAACCAAGCATGATTACGGCAACGACAATTGCCCAAAGGCGGTCAGCGCCAATCGTTGCGCCGAAAATGTTGACCGGATCGCTTGGAATAAACGGGGGAAACGGTCGGCCTGCCGTACCCCAAATGGCGTTGACAATTGCCTTCATCACGCTGCTCAACCCAATCGTGACCATGATCACGGAAATGATCGGCTCCCCAATCATCGGGCGCAGAACGAGCCGCTCAACGATGATCCCCAGGAGGATGGCAATCCCCAAGGTGATCAGCACCCCCAGGGGCCAGAAAATCCCAATCTCCGCGACCATTGCATAGGTCAGGTACGCGCCCACGAGCAGGAATTCTCCTTGCGCGAAGTTGATCACATCGCTGGATTTATAGATCAGCACAAATCCCAGCGCGGCGAGGGCGAGAATCGCACCGTTGGTGAGGCCAGTGAGGGTGAGTTGGATGAGAAGTTCCATGTCTACCTATCGCTCCCATTTAGACTTTCAATCCGCAGCCGCGTTTGTAGCGTCGCTGTTCGCCCGTCTTGATAGGTGATGGTCGTTTGCACATCCAGGTACGGATTCTGGCTGTACAGTGCGGAAATAATTTCGTCGTAGCGTTGGGCGACCAGTTTGCGGCGGACTTTGCGGGTGCGGGTGAGTTCAGCGTCGTCGGCGTCGAGTTCCTTGTGGAGGAGCAGAAAGCGGCGGATGCGGGCGGCGGGGGGTAGGTCGGCGTTCGCCTGGTCAACGTGTTTACGGATCAGTTCGTACACCTTCTCCTTTTGGGCGAGATCGGTGTAGGTCGTGTAGGCGATCTGGTTGTTTTCCGCCCACTTGCCGACGTTGGCAAAATCAATGTTGATCATCGCGCTGACAAACGGCCAATCTCCGCCAAAGACCACCGCTTCTTTGATGTAGGGGCTGAACTTGAGTTTGTTCTCGATGAACTGGGGGCTGAACTTCGTCCCGTCGTGCAGGGTCATCACGTCTTTGGCCCGGTCAATGACGATCAGGTGGCCGTCTTCGTCGAAATACCCCGCGTCGCCGGAGTGCAGCCACCCGTCAGGGGTCAGGGACTCGGCGGTGGCTTCATCATTGCGGAAATACCCTTCCATGACTGCGGGGGAGCGCATCAGGATTTCACCATTTTCGTCGATTTGGATTTCGGTTTCGGGGATAGGTGTCCCGACAGTTTGGAACTTGATGTCGCCGTCCCGGTGAACGACGGCGATCCCGTTGATTTCCGTCTGCCCGTAGATTTGTTTCAGGTTGACACCCAGCGCGTGGAAGAAGCGGAACACATCCGGGCCGAGCGCCGCGCCCCCGGTGTAAGCCCGTTTCAAATGTCGCAGGCCGAGATGGTCTTTGATCGCCTGGAACACCAGCCAGTCCGCGAGGAAATATTTGAAGCGCAAACTGGCGGAGAATGCTTCCTTGCGGAAACGTGCATCGGCCATCTCGTAGCCGATGGGCAGCGCCCAGTTATAGAGAGCCTTCTTCAACCGCGTGCTGTCGTCAATCTTCACCTGCACCTGGCTGATGAGGTTTTCCCAAATGCGCGGGGGGCTGAACATCACACGCGGGCCGATCTCGCGCATGTCGTGCTGTACAGTTTCGGGACGCTCACCAAAATTGATCGTAAAGCCAATCTGCAAACCGCACGATACGCACGTCATTTGTTCGCCAATCCAGGCCAGGGGCAGAAAGGAGACGAACTCGTCGTCGGGGGCAAGCGGGTCCACTTGCATCAGGTTCGCGCCCATGCGGATCATGCTCCGGTGGGTGAGCATCGCCAGCTTGGGGTTGCCGGTCGTGCCGGAGGTGGTGGACAAAATAGCCAAATCGGTCCCTTTGCCTTCCGCCACATACCGCTCGAATTCGCCGGGATGCGCGGCCTCGTATTCCCGTCCGAGCTTTTCCACATCGGAGAAATAGATCAGAAAATCTTCTGTGTAGCTTCGCAGGCCTTTGGGGTCGTAATAAATAACCTTTTTTACCCCGTCGAGTTCGTCCCACATCTCCAGGATTTTATCCACCTGCTCCTGGTCTTCGACGACGATGAACGACACCAGCGCGTGCCGGATGATGTACACCATCTCGCTCACCACGGCGTCCTGGTAAATGCCGATGGACTTGGCCCCTGCCGATTGCGCGGCGAGTTCGGCGAATAGCCACTCCGGGCGGTTGTCGCCGATGATGGCAATCGTCTCCTCCGGCTGTAACCCCAGGTTGAGCAGCCCCAGGGAAAAATATTTCACGTGATCCACGTACTCGCGCCAGGTGATGGACTGCCAGATCCCGTAAATCCGCTCACGCAGCGCGATCTTGTCGGGGTTGGTCTTCGTGTGTTCGACGAGGAATTGAGGGAGGGTTTCGGGCATCTTAATTGTCGCCTAAATAAGCCTGGATCACCGCCGGGTTCTGCCGGACTTCGTCGGGAGTACCTTCGCCGATCTTCATCCCAAAATTGAGCACGGCGATCCGGTCACTGATGTCCATCACCACGCCCATGTCATGCTCGATCAAAATGATCGTGACGCCATGTTCTTCGTTGATGTCCAGAATAAAACGGGCCATATCTTCTTTCTCTTCGGCGTTCATCCCAGCCATGGGCTCGTCCAGTAGCAAAATCGAGGGCCTCATCGCCAGTGCGCGGCCCATCTCCACGCGTTTTTGCAAGCCATAGGAAAGCGACCCCACTGTCTGCTTGCGGATGGCTTCGATTTCGAGCAGGTCAATGATGTCTTCCACGAACCGGCGAAACTCGATCTGCTCCCGTTCGGCCTTGCCCCAATAAATCAGGCTGGAGAACAATCCGCTCTTCATATGAACGTGGCAGCCTGACAGCAGGTTGTCCAACACGGACATATGCTTGAACAGTTCGATATTCTGGAAAGAACGCGCTATCCCCAACCGGGCGATCTGGTGGGGTTTCATCCGGGTAATCTCGTGCTCACTCCCGTTGTAGTACATAATCCGCCCCTGTTGGGGATGGTACAACCCGCTGATGCAGTTGAGCAGGCTGGTTTTCCCCGCCCCGTTCGGGCCGATGATCGCCACGATTTCGCTTTGTTTGACATCCTGGCCGACGTTCGCTAAAGTTTTTCCCCTGATGATATCGCTCCTACCTCCCACTGAAAAAAAACGGAATACTGATTACTGATTACTAACCGCCTCATCCCCCACATTCGGCCCCCTTAACTTCAAATTCGGGATCACCACTGCCCCTTTGCGATCTCCGGCGGCCTGCCCTTGCGCCTGACGGAGTTCGTCCATCATGCCTGTTTCCTCGAAGATCGTGGTTGCGCGGAAATGGCAGTCTACCGCCCACGCGATTTGCCCGGCTCGGTCATACAACCGTCTCAAGGCGAGATACGTCCGGGCAAGGTCGGGGCGGGCGCGCGTTTCCCGGAGCGTGTTACGCGCCTCGATCAAGTACTTTTCGACCTGCTGCCAGTCGGGGTTGGAGCGTTGCGTCTGGATTTCCGCGAGCAACCGCTGCGTAACCGCTACAGACCAGTGATTTCCAGCCTCCGAAGCCTGGGCAATTGCCAGGTTGGCCGCCTGAATGGCCTGGTCGTATTCCCCCAACTTTGCCAGACCCTCCGCCAGAAAGTGGCGCGGCAGGTATTGAAAGATGCGGTGATCGATCCGGTTCCCCCACTCCAACGCCGTGCGGATGAGCCGCACCCCTTCTTCAGCCTGATCCGTGTGAACCAGCGCGCGCCCTTTTAGGCTCAATATCATGAAACCGAGCGGTGTCAGGCTTCCATCGTCCTGCAGCGGGTTGGGGACGGGGGCCAGCACTTCCAGGCATTTTTCCCACTCCCTTTGCTCGGCATGGATAAAAGCCAACTGCATCCGGGCAAAAGCAATCGTTTGGGCGGCCCC
>DATDOR010000544.1:0-6016 GCA_035293165.1 Anaerolineales bacterium
ATCGAGCCAACAGGATACCAGCACTGCTCACCTTCGTAGGTTAAGCCATAGAGAAGTTCTGTGGTGTAACGCGCAAAACGCGACATAGAATGGGAAGGGTTCGTGCCAAAGATAATCCCCGGAGCGTGGGAGGTAGAGCCGCCCGTCTCAAACAACGGCCCTTGATCGATGACAACGATGTCTTTCCAACCCAATTGAGTCAGATGATAGGCCGCGCTGCATCCAACAATCCCTGCACCAATGATGACGAGTTTTGCTTTTTTCTGCATCACGAAAGTCCTTTCGTTTTGTAACTTCTCCGGCGGGAAAGAAGATCCCCCAAAAAAGGTATGCGCAGGGGTGTACACCCCTGCGCATACCTTTTTTGGGGTTAATTATCCTCCTGGCCGAGGAGTTACTTCATTTTCTTGATTTCCGCACACAAGGCGGGAATCACCTCGTGCAAATCGCCAATGACGGCGTAATCCGCCTTCGTCACGATAGGGGCTTCCGGGTCGGAGTTGATTGCCAGGATGGTTTTCGATCCCATACAGCCGACCCAATGCTGGATCGCGCCACTGATGCCGCAAGCGATGTAAAGGTCGGGCGAAATGCGCGTGCCGGTTTGCCCAATTTGGTCAGCGTGGGAGCGCCAACCCAGGTTGGTGACGACACGGGAGCCGCCCACCGTTCCCCCTAAAAGTTCGGCCAGCTCCTCCAACAATGCAAAACCTTCTTTACTGCCGACCCCGCGCCCCCCTCCAACGACCACACGCGCATCGGAAAGCGAAACGCCGCCTTCGGGTGGAATCCGCCGGGTGACACGGACACGGAAATCCTTATCCGAAAGTTCCGGGACAAATTCTTCAGTTTCCGGTTTCTCCGAACCTGGGATTTCTGCTGACTCAAAGGTGAGCGTGGCAACCGTGAGCAGTTTTGGGATGCCATCCAGCCATGCTTCCTCAAACAGGCTTCCTCCCCAACGGACGCGAGTTACCCGGTATTTTTCGCCCGGCTCGATGGCGATACAATTGGCCGCCATCGGGTTATTGGTTTTCGCCGCGACGCGCGCCATCACTTCATTACCCCGGTCTGAACCGACGGCGAGAACCGTTTGAGGATTTGCTTTCTGGATGAGTTGGACGACGCTCTCTGCCCAGGCATCCGGGGCATAATCGTCCAACCGGCCATGCTTCACATGATAAACTTTTTTGACGCCATAGTATTGCAGGGTATCCACCACTGAAAGGGCGTTATCCCCGATTAAAACTGCAGCAAAACGGGTGTTTGTTTTTTTCGCGAGGTCGCGGGCCGGAATAAGAACTTCCATCGCGGTCTTGCTTAGTTTCCCCTGGTCGTGTTCGATGAGTACAAGGTTCATGATACCACTATCCCTATTTCTTTGAGCATTTGGACCACATGGGGTGCAGCTTCCGGGCCTTTCCCTAGAATTACTGCGCTCTCGGTTTCGACAATGGGCGACTCGAGCCGGATTTTCTGGAGTCGATCTTGTTTCCAGACCGGATTCTGTTGGGCTATTGGTTTCTTTTTCGCGCTCATTTTCCCTTTGAAGGAAGGGTAACGCGGCAGGTTAATCCCTTCTTTGACGGTAAAAACGGCAGGGAGCGAAACTTCAAAGATTTCCCATCCACCAGCCGCTTCCCGCCGGGCGACCGCGGTGTTTCCTTGAATCTCCAGCCCCTTGATCCCGGTTATGCAGGGGAGGTCAAGCGCATGCGCGACACGAATCCCGACCTGATACCCCCCGTTGTCTGCCGATTCGTTTCCAAACAGAAGTACATCGAAGGCACCCTTTTCCTGCTGGCGGCTCTGGATAGCGCGGATGATGGCTTCTGCTGTCACCATCGGCCCCCAATCATCCACATCGGTTTGCAGCAGAACGGCTTCGTCAATCCCCATCGCGAGGGCGTCCCGCAGTTGTTCGGCGGCTTCTTCCGGCCCAAGAGTCAGGACGGTGGACTGGCCGCCATGTTTTTCGATTTGACGGATGGCTTCTTCGACCGCACATTCTTCGTGCGGGCTGACCGTAAACCCCAGATAGCGGGTGTTGATCGCCTGTTCATCTTCCGTCAACACAATCCGCGCGCCGGTGGCGGGGACACGTTTGACACAAACTAAAATATTCGGCATGTTTCCTCCAGGTCAGTGTTCAGTGTCCAGTTGTGGCACCAAATACTGAATACTTTCGGGTCTACCGTAATTAACGGGGTGGAAACCGAATTTTGAAGGTGGAGGGGTGTACACCCCCCCCACCTTCAAAATTCGCCATATTTCCCGCTAAAAACGGAAGAGCCATACTCTCTACTGAAAACTGATTACTGTAGCATCCGTTCATTCATCGGATCGAAGAGCGGGGTGCTTCCCGCGACCGCGATGGTGATCGGGTAGCGCTCGGTCATGTATTCGACAGCGAGTTTTGTGCCTTCTTTGGCGTATTCCGGCGGGAGATAGGCAAGCAGGATGTGTTTCCCCACGCTGGGGCCAGCCCCCGCGCTCGTGACATAGGACCCCCGCCCGTACCGGTCCACGATCCGCTCCCCGCCGAGGGTGACGATGGGTTCCCGGCCTTGCATGTAGCGTTTCATCCCGGATTTTGAGGTGTGGTCATCCACCGTGAGCGTGCAAAGGATGGCCGCGGGGTCTTCTTCTCGTGCTTTCAGGTAGCCTGCTTTGCCGATGAAGTCCTGCTTTTTCACGAAACGCCGGGAAAGCCCCGCTTCGACGGGATTGTATTCCGATTCGAGCTCCGCACTCATCAACCGGTAACCCTTTTCGAGCCGGGCGGTCGTTCCGTAGACGCCAATCCCGGCGGGGACGAGGCCGTGAACCTGGCCCGCTTCCCAGAGCGTGTCCCACAGTTTCAGGCCGTGTTCCATTTGCGTAGAAATCTCCCAGCCGAGTTCACCTACATACGAAATACGGAGCGCCCAGGCGGGGATGCCGTTGATAATGAGATTTTTGGCGGTCATGAAGGGGAAACCCTCATGGGAAACGTCATCGTCCGTGATGGAGGCCAGGATATCGCGGGCGCGGGGTCCCCACAACCCGATAGTGCAGAGCGCAGAGGTCATGTCGGTGAACTGAACCGAGCCATCATCGGGCAGGTGGTGGAGGAACCATTTTTTGTCCCGCGCCCCATCGCCGCCGCCGGTGATGACACGGAAGGAGTCTTTCGCGGTGCGGACGATGGTCAGATCGGCTTTGAAACCACCGTTGGGAGCAAGCAGCGGGGTGTACACGGCTTTCCCTACAGGGACATCCATCTGGTTGGCAGCCATGTAGTTGATGGTATCGAGCGCGCCAGGGCCGCTCACGTCGAAGATGGCGAAAGCGGTCAGATCAACCATTGCCGCCCGGTCGCGCATGGCGAGATGTTCGGCATTGGAAATGGATGACCACCAGCGTGCATCCCATTCGTGTGGCCGGTTGGTGATGCGGTCGCTATATTCTTTGAGCAATTTCGCATTGGATTCGTACCACTGAGGGCGTTCCCATCCGGCGGTCTCGAAGAACACAGCACCCAGGTCTTTTTCGCGAGCATAGAACGGGCTGACGCGCACCTGCCGGTTGGAGGCCCACTGTTCACGCGGGTGGACGATGCCGTAAGTTTTGTTGTACCCCTCCGAAGTGCGAGCGCGGACGTGATGTTCCGTGCGGGCATAGGGGTAAAATCGCGCAATGTCCGAGGCATGAATGTCAATTTCGGAATAGCCGTGTGTCATCCACTCGACCGCAGCTCGTGCAAATCCGGGGGCTTCCTTAATCCAGATCGCAGCCACCGACCACAGGTTTTTGATTTCTGTCTCGCCTACGCAAGGCATCCCGTCCGGGGTAAGGGAGAGCACCCCGTTGATGGCATGCCGGACGCCTGCTTTTTCGTCGCCGAGCAGGTCAGGCATCAGTTCGAGGGCCTGTTCCATCTGTGGTTCGAAATCTTCTTCCGTAAATGGCAATTCGGTGGGAGACAGGCGGGATTGTTCGATGGAGGGAATGTCGTTGGGATTCATCAGAATCGGGCGGTGGGCATAGGAACCAACTTCCATATCATTCCCGTTTTGGCGTTCGTAGCAGAAAGTGTCCATATCCCGGACGATGGGGTATTCGATCTCACTGGAAGTTTTACCAAAAAGCGAAATGGGGCCGACGCTGATCATCTGGTGGACAGCCGGAGTGAGCGGGATGGTTGCGCCCGCCATCGCCGCCAGGCGCGGGCTCCATACCCCGCTGGAGATAATAACGGTTTCGGCTTCGATGTCGCCCCGGTTGGTTTTGACACGTTTCACCCGCCCATCTTCGGTCATAATGTCGAGGATTTCGGTGTTGGGAGAAGTGGTCAGTGCGCCTTTCCCGGTCGCGTATTCACGCATCAGTGTCCCGGCCCGAAGGGAATCGACAACCGCAACCGTTGGGCAGTAAAACGCGCCCTTAAGGATGTCCATGTTGAGGTAGGGGACAAGTTCCTGGGCTTCTTTGGGCGTGAGCAAGTGGGCTTCAACACCCCAGGATTTGGCTGAGGCCATCCGGCGGCGGAATTCCTCCATCCGTTCATCGGTGCGGGCCACTTCCATGCCGCCGCTGGTGGTGAGTACGCCGAGTTCTTTGTACTGCGCCATGCTGTCCAGGGTCAGCATGGTCATTTCTTTGGAATGATCCACCGGATAAATGAAGTTGGACGCGTGCCCGGTGGAACCGCCAGGGTTTGGGAACGGGCCTTTGTCCATCAGGATGATGTCTTTCCAGCCCAGTTGGGCGAGTTGGTAGGCGAGGGAATTGCCAACGATCCCTGCACCAATGATGACGACATTTGCTTTGTTGGGTAAATTGCTCATGGGGTTACTCCTATAAATTTATTTTTTGTACACTAGATACACAGAGAAGGAACAGAGCTGCACAGTGTTTTTTTCTTCCAGGGTCTGTGTTTTCGGTGTTCTCCGTGTCCCATCATTTATTGAGCTAATGCTTGTAATGCCTTCATTCCTACGGCTGCAATTCCTAAATCTTGCCCCGCTTTCATCGCGGTCTCCCACAGATACACCCCGAAGGAACGATCACCGATCAGAGCATAAGCACGGATACCAGCCAAATCATGCCGGGTAATGATTTGCGGGGTTTTGGCGACGCTGGATTGTTTGGCAGTCAGGCTGGGGAATTGGGAATCGTGAAAATCCAGTCCGCACAAACGGGAGAGCAGTTCCGGGCCGGAGGGGCCGAAAACGCCGATTTCCGCGCGCCCGTGGGTGATATCAGTAACAGTGACGAAATCAGACGCGGAGGAGGGCGGATGAACGCGGATGGTTTGTTCTAGAGTTTCAAGGATGAGTTCTTCCTGGCCAGGGGTGGTGTGGATAAAGAAGAGGTCTTTTCGGAGGCAGTAGACACCAAACGGGCCGGTGGCCATTCCGGCGTTTATGGCGAGGGAGGGGGCGTCCACGTTGAAGATGGTTTGGATGACTGTGCCCGCTTGCTGTCCTTCGACGGTGATTTTGCCGCTGGCGGATAAATCTGTAAGAGCGACTCGTTCGCGAAGGGCGGTGAGTTCCACATCGAGAGTGGAAATAGAATCAGGGACTTGCCAGCCATTTTGGTCGGTGAATTGGGTGGTGAGGGATTGGAAGGTAGAGTAAAGGGGGGAACGTTTCATTTAGGAATGTGGCTTTGTTGTATAATATCAAAACTCTGTATAGGTCTTATGATGAGTAACACTGTCCAACGTTGGACGGTTCAGAATCGATGTGAATAGTCACGGACGAACCATCTCAAACTTTGAACTCACCCAAGATTATACAGGATGTTCGTTCTCAGTTTAAGCACATATTGGAATTTGTGACCGGTGATTAAGCCCACACAACCACAGCAGACCATATTGAACGCTATCATGACCGACGAATCACTTCAAACCATCCCCAATCAAAAACGCATCAGCCCTGATCTCCCTACCTCCATGTCCACTGAGTAAAGCATGAACATCACTGCCAACGACGCCTTCCCCAAATTTCGCCCTATCCAACCCGAACCT
>DATDOR010000545.1:0-2974 GCA_035293165.1 Anaerolineales bacterium
GCGGGTGTTGGTTTCAGCAAGGGCATGGAGGAGATGGACGGGGGCGCCGGTCATGCCGAAGCCGCCTGCCATGAGGGTATCGCCATCTTTGACGAGCGCAGCGGCTTGAGGAGGGGTGATGATGGGAACTTGTTTCATGGGATTTGCCTTATAAAAATAGTATAAAATAGAGGATAGGTACATTTCCACTTTTGGATTATTACATAAAAAGTGAGATCTGACGCCAGAGCAGAATATAACGCCCTCAATGGCTCCTCCGGTGCATGGAATGGGAACCTTTCGTCCCACAATCCACCTATATCTATACGCCGCCCATCAATTGGTCTGGGTTTTATGTAAGCGTCCAGTTTCGGGATGAGTTTGGGAATGTGTCCCCGGTTGTGTGCGACGATATCTCGGTGGAGGGGATGCCATCGGATCCATAAGTGGAAGCGCTCGGGTAGTTCGCACAAATTATCACCGAGGTTGACGACCCTGTTTTAGGGGCTTATAATCGGGCCCAAGAATAGACCCGAAATATCATAAGGTGAAGCCATGCAACAAGCAAAATTCAGTTTAGATGACGCACAAATTGCATTTATTAACCAATTTAAGGCACTTGGATTCAAAGATAAGAGTGAATTAATCCGAGAAGCGATTAACCAATATCAAGCCAAAGTCGAGCAAAAAAAAATAGCTGAATCGGCGGCATTATACGCAACGATTTATTTAGAAGATGATGACTTGCAGGATTTGACCGAATCTGCCATTTCGGAGTGGCCGGTATGACGGAAATTCGACGCGGAATGATCATGGATGTTAATTTAGATCCGACTTTGGGATCGGAAACCGGGAAAGTTCGACCCTGCGTTGTAGTAACCAATAACCTCTATAATGCGCGTGTACCTGTAATTCAGGTTGTCCCTATTACTGAATGGACCGAGAAAAAGGCTCAGATCATGACAAATGTTACGTTGATTCCCGCAAGCGAAAATGGGCTTTCGAAAAAATCCGTGGCAGATTGTCTACAGACCCGGCCTATTGATCATCGCTTTCGACTGGTGCGCGTACGAGGACAACTTTCCCCAAAAAATTTACAGGATATTGACCGGGCGTTGAAAATTATCTTTGCATTGTCTTGAATCTAAAAAGAAAATGACAAACTCACCCCGCACATCACCGTCAACGCCATCTGCCCCGGCTACGTAGACACCCCCATGACGGACGCTACTATCGAAAATATGGTCACCCGTACCGGCATGTCTGCCGAACAGGCCCGTGCTTTCCTTGAAAAAACCAACCCCCAGGGCCGCCTCATCGAATCCAGTGAAGTCGCTGCGGTTGCGCTCCTCCTCGCCAGCGATTCCGCCCGCGGCATCACCGGCCAGGCGATCAACGTGGATGGCGGCGCGGTGATGTTTTGATTTTTCGTAACTACTCAGGAAGGGGATTAGCCCGAAAAAAAAGCGGTGGGCGTGTACACGCCCACCGCTTTTTTTTCGGGGTCTTTTTTTAAACCATCTAACGGGATAGCTGTTCGCTTGGCATCGTTTGGTTGTACACTTCTTTGCTGATCTCGTACGCGTGCGCCTCCAATGCCAGCGCTGCCGCACGGACTTCGGTCAGAGCCTCAAGGCTTAGCTGGATGAGTTCGGTCAGTTCCAGTTCCTCACGCGAGGCATCATCGCCGCGCCAGCCCACGCGAACGTTGCCCACACCCGGTGCGTAATATTTGACCTGGAAGGCATCCGGCTCTGACTGGCTGAATTCTTCGGTCACCAAAACATCCTCGTAGCAGTCCGCAGGGACACAGGTCTGTTCTCCCTTGGCTACCACCTGGCCGCGGTCCGTCCAGTTGACCGCCGGCCCCCACCCCTGGGCGTAACTGGGCAAGTCCAACTGCGGGTCTACCTTCATCACGATTCCCGCCTGGGCGCCCTTGAAGCCTGGGATCCAGGTCGGGGCCTCGACCATCTTTCCTCCCTCGTAAACCTCCGGATGTTCACCCATGAACCAGACATTGCCATCGTTGTCCTGGGCGTAGAAGGCGATCTCCGCCTCCACCAGTTGGCCGTCGCTGTAATCTACAATATAGGCTACGACCGTGCGCACGCCCAAGATCTCCTTGGTCAGGTCGGTGACGGTGAAGATGAGGCTGTGAGGAATCTGCCTCCCAGCCTCGTTGGTGAAGCCCTCAAAGACGTACTGCGTTCCCGGATTCATAGGGAACCACTGGTTATCAATCTTCGTTGGGTTGTCGAATGTGGCAGCGTCGAAGTCCGGGAGCGCAAACTCAGGGTCAACGGCCGGTTCTTCGGTAGGGACGGTCTCCGCCTCGGCCCCTTCGGTCTCAGCCGGCGCGGCAGGCGCTGGTTCCGTGGAAGTGTTGGGCGTTGTATTTCCGCACGCCGAAGTCGCAATGATCAAGAGCAGGGCAAGCACTACCGAAATTTTTGGAAAGAATTGTCTCATCAGGAGCTCCTCATGTTGATTTTAAAGCAAGTCAATTTGTAACTACTCAGGCTAAGAAAGAAGGGCAATTCCTTTCCAGGCTGAGTAGTTACGTCAATTTCATAATAAGACGCCCTCTCCTTGATTGTCTATTCTCTTAGAGAGCGTCTATGGTTATCAATTAGTCAAGCGCTGCGCAAATCAGGGCCTCGCCTTCGTGAAGAAACTGGTGCGGACCGGCTTCGAAGATCACATTCTCCTCCACATCCTCCCCTTGGAAGACGACCTTTCCAGCATCGAGCACTGCAATGCCTTGTCCTGGAATGGTGATGCCAAACACCAACCCGATATATGTAATTGTATCCTCCTGCAGGTCATATGTGATTGTAAAGTGACCAGGGTCACTCAGGGTCTGGCCCGTCACCGAGTTAGTGAGTATGCCATCGAAGTTCACATGAACTTGCACCCTGACCGGATCACCTGCATTGTCGAAGAAAGTGGTCACCCTGACGTCTTCTACAAAATCTTCCGTAGCAAGGAAACT
>DATDOR010000546.1:0-5265 GCA_035293165.1 Anaerolineales bacterium
TTATGAACCGATAGATCCAATGGTTTGAGTGCATTTACAGTTTTATACGATTTGCTTAGACCCCTGGTCTGAATGACCACTTCTTTTGAATGATTCATGTTGCCTTCTTGCATTGGACGGGATGATCTCTTTCCATCATAAATGATGGCTCTTTAGGAATCGGCGGAGAGGTCTCCAGATTTTGGGGTGTGAGGGGGTGTACACCCCACGCACCCCTTTTTTTCGGCTACATCTTACTCTGGCTGAGTAGTTACAAAAAAAGACGGTGATTATCCTATTTCAAAAGACAATTTCCTCAGCTTTTCTCTAGAGTCGAACCTTAACATAGCAAGAAACCGCTCAACGTCGTCCGTTGGCGGTCTCTCAAATTCAAGTAGCGGGGATAGGATTCGAACCTATGACCTTCGGGTTATGAGCCCGACGAGCTGCCACTGCTCCACCCCGCATCGTTTGATTGTAGTGCTGGGTTCCCTTAGCGGGCGGCATTATAGCATCCGCAAAAGGCAAAGTCAAGGCAGGCTTTCGCCGCAACGTTATGGCTCGTTGCGATCAAAAAACAAGGCATACCAGACCTCCCAATTTTTAATCAGCACCGGTTTGTTGCCTGGTGAAATAGAAATGGGAGTTGGACTGACTTCTCCACCTTCAGGCAAGGGAACGACCGGCTTGTCACCAGGGCGCACCAAACGTCCATCTTCGTACGCCCACTCTTCTACCGCTGCAACGGAAGTCGCATGTGTAATTTGCGTTTGCAGCACAGCTTGGGTTTTCATCAGGCTGGTAATTTGGACGGCAGCCCGGTCACGCTGTTCGGACAAGCGATCCAATTCACTCATCCGGTTGTTGAATTCAGCCATCAATAAAATGATGATGACAATCAACGCACCGACGAGAATTTGCCGTAAATTATTCTTCAACCGTTGCATGGATTGATCTTACCATCTTTCGATAAAAAAGACGTAACTACTCAGCCAGGAAGAGAATTAACCCGGGTTCTTTGGGAATCGGCGGGGAGGTCCCCAGATTTTGGGGTGTGCATGGGGGTGTACACCGTTTTTCGGGGGGGAGATTTTCTTAGGCTGAACTGAAAAAGACCCCAAGCCAAATTGGGGTCTTTTTCTATGCCGAAGGTGGGAGTCGAACCCACACTCCTGTACAGGAACTACGCCCTGAACGTAGCGCGTCTGCCAGTTCCGCCACTTCGGCATGTGTGGGCAATTGTACACGGAATTAAGGCACTGTCAACTGGCACGAATCTTGACAACCCCTTTCAACAAGGTAAGATCAATTTGTGTAGACCTCGTCCATTCAATTGAGTTGTCAATACAATCAACAATGATGGAGGTTCCTAATGAGTGAAATGCTGCACATCAACCAAGAAGCTTTTCCCAATGAAGTTTTGCAGGCAGATAAGCCTGTTCTCGTGGATTTTGGCGCGGTCTGGTGTGGACCGTGCAAGATGCTTGATCCGGTCGTTGAGCAACTGGCCGGAGAATGGGGAAATAAAGTCAAAGTGGTCAAAATTGACGTGGACAACGACCCTGAGCTGGCGATTCAATACCAGGTATTAGGTGTTCCAACGTTGATTTTGTTTGTTGGTGGCAAACCCCGTGAGCGTATTTCTGGCTTTAAGCCGAAGAAGCAATTGCAATCGAAGTTTGAGCCCTATTTCAACTGAAAACGTAACTGCTCAGGCTAAGGCAGATGAATCTCCGAAAAAAAGGTGTGTTTGGGGGTGTACACCCCCAAACACACCTTTTTTTCGGGTGTTCATACTACTGTTGACCAAAACATAAAAACCTGAAATCAGATATGAAAAAAGCCCGGAAACTAAACCAGTTCTGGGCTTTTGATTTAAAGCATAAAGCAGCGTTAATTTGCTATTGTCAGAAAGGCCCCCGTCGCAGCCCGTAGTGCTTCAACCCGATTCGTCTGTTCCCAGGGCAATTCAATATCATCCCGCCCAAAATGCCCGTAAGCGGCGGTCTGGCGGTAAATCGGACGGCGTAAATCCAAATCGCGAATGATCGCGCCAGGCCGGAGATCGAACACCTGCTCAATCACATGAGCGATCTCTTCATCTGGAATAGCACCTGTCCCAAAAGTTTCCACATTGATGCTCAAGGGGTGCGCGACACCAATGGCATAAGCGACCTGAATCTCACAACGTTCTGCCAATCCAGCAGCAACTATGTTCTTCGCTGCCCAGCGAGCGGCGTAGGCTGCCGAACGGTCTACCTTCGTCGGGTCTTTCCCGCTGAAGGCGCCTCCGCCATGACGGCCCATGCCGCCATATGTATCCACGATGATCTTGCGCCCAGTCAGGCCGGCATCCCCCATCGGGCCGCCGATGACAAACCGTCCGGTTGGGTTGACGAAGATTTTGATGCCATCATCTACCATGTCCGCAGGGAGGACGGGCAGAATGACGTGTTCAATGATGGCCTCGCGGATTTCTTTCTGGGTCAGGTGGGGGGCGTGTTGGGTGCTGACGAGGGCGGTATCCACCCGCTGGGGCCTGCCGTAACTGTATTCGACCGTGACTTGGGCTTTGCCATCGGGCCGCAGCCAGGATAGTGTCCCATCCTTGCGTACTTTGCTCAAACGGCGGGTCAACTTGTGGGCCAGATAAATCGGCATAGGGAGGAGAGTGTCCGTTTCGTTACAGGCATACCCAAACATCATCCCTTGATCACCCGCGCCGACCGCTTCGATTTCTGCTTCCGTCATTTCGCCGGTTTTCGCTTCCAGGGCTTTATCTACACCCATTGCGATATCGCCCGATTGCTGGGCGATAGCAACCAGCACACCACAGGTGTTGGCATCGAAACCTTTAACACTGTCGTCGTACCCGATCTCGCGAATCACCTGGCGAGCCAGTTCGTCATAATTGATCTTCGCCCGGGTGGTAATCTCACCCAGCAGGGCGACAAAACCGGTTTTCGTCGCCGTCTCACACGCGACGCGAGAGAGCGCATCTTGCTCCAGACAGGCATCCAAAACAGCATCGCTGATTTGATCGCACATCTTGTCGGGATGGCCCTCCGTCACGGACTCAGACGTGAAGAAGAGTTGGGGTGAACTCATAAACGTTGTACTCATAATACTGCCTCCAGTGCTAAAAAAGTGGTTCTTTGGGAATCGGCGGGGAGGTCCCCAGATTTTGGGGTGTGAGTGGGGGTACCCCCCACTCACACCCCAAAATCTGGCATTAACCACGGCAAATCCCAAAGAGCCAAAAAAATACGCCCTTCGGCAGGAAAGGGCGTAAAAGTATCCTCTTAACAAATGCCCTCTCATCTCCCAGATCATCCATCTGCCGGAGTTGGCACCTTATCTGACAATCATCACATCCCCATTGACTGCCAGGCTGGTTGCCGAGGTTTCGTAGGGCCGGTCCCTCCACCTCTCTGGATAAGAGCGCCGATTAGGCTTTAATTTGTTGAGGGCGCATCATACCATGTGCAAGATCGCATGTCAATTATTCGATCAGGCAGGAGAGCAAGGAAAGATGTCCCGAATATTCTAACGAAATAAGGGCCGCCGCGATCACATCGCCACGATGATGAATATTCGAGTGATTGGATCACGCTTGAGGAAGTTCAATCCTAAACGTTGTCGCCACCCCTTGCTGACTTTCCACCTCAATCCATCCCTCGTGCGCTTGCACCAACTGCCGGGCAATTGCCAATCCCAACCCGCTGCCCGCGCCCTCCGACCGGGTACGAGACCGATCCCCCCTCCAAAAACGGTCGAAGACGAACGGCAAATCCTCAGGGGGGATGCCCTCCCCCGTATCTGTGACGGTGAATCGAACCCCACCTGGGGTGGATTCTGCCCCGAGCGTGATCCGCCCCCCGCGCAGGGTGTGGCGCAGCGCGTTCGCGACCAGATTCCCGATCACCTGATCCAACCGTCCAGGGTCAGCAGAAATTGTCAGGTCAGCTATTGTTTCCACCCGCAAATCAATCCCCATCGCCTCCGCCGTACCGCTGAAACTTGTTTGCACATCTGCAAGCAGTTCGGAGACGTTGACAGCTTCTTTGGCGAGGGTCAATTGCCCTGCTTCGGCAAGGGACAGCAGGCGCAGGTCTTCCACGAGGCGGGCGAGGGCGCGGGTTTCGTCCAGGGTCGCTTCGAGATGATCGGGCGTGGGTTCGTACACGCCATCGAGCACGCCTTCGAGATTGCCCTGGATGATGTGGAGCGGGGTGCGGAGTTCGTGGGCCACGTCGGCGGTCAGGTTGCGGCGTTGTTCGTCGGCGCGTTCGAGTTCGACGACCATGCGGTTGAAGGAATGGGCAAGTTGTCGAAATTCAGGCGTGCCACTTTCCGGCACGCGCACGCTCAGATCACCTTCCGCGACCGCGTCTGCTGCTTCCATCACATCCCCTAGCGGAGTTGCTATCCCGCGAAATGCCCGCCGCACCCCCCAGCCAAATATCCACCCCAGGCTTAGGACGAAAAAGCAACCTGATAACCACCACAGGGTAGCCGATCCAACTGTCCACTCCTGTCCCCCCACCAAAAGCAGGATGGGAATACTAATGACAGCCGAAAACAATAACGCCAGAAATCCAAACCCAAACAGGAACCGGAAAAAGATAAACCCGGGGCGTCCCCGCCACGCGCCTGGGCCACGCCTCCAGTAGCGGGGCTGCCAGTGTTTATGAGATGAGTCGGGGCGGAAGAAGGGAGGGGGCATTGGGTAACTGGGTGATTTGCCGATTTGTTGATTTGAGATTTGCTGATTCGTTTACTCATCCGTAAACTTATACCCAATCCCATATACCGTTAGCACGTAGCGGGGTTCGGACGGGTTGGGTTCGAGTTTGCGGCGGAGGTTCTTGACGTGAGCGTCAATGCTGCGGTCATAGCCCACGGACGCGACGCCATGCAGCCGGTCAAGCAATTGCGCGCGGGTGAACGTCTGCCCGGGGTGGCGCGCCAGGATCGCAAGCAGATTGAACTCCAGCCGGGACAGGGCGATCTCTTCCCCCGCGCGGGTGACGCGGTGCCCGTCGGTGTCAATTTCCAGATCGGCAATGCGGATCAGGCCAGAGTTGTAATCATTCCCTTGTACGCGGCGCAAAACGGCTTTGACCCGCAGGACGAGTTCGCGGGGGGAGAAGGGTTTGGTGATGTAATCGTCCGCCCCCAGTTCGAGGCCGATGAGCCGGTCGGTTTCTTCGGCGCGGGCGGTGAGCATGATGATCGGGATGGACGATTCCCGGCGCATGGCGCGGGATACATCGAGACCGTCTA
>DATDOR010000547.1:0-4668 GCA_035293165.1 Anaerolineales bacterium
ATTGAGCACTTCGGCGTTGAGCCGGATATTGTCACCTCTGCCAAAGGTATTGCATCCGGCTTGCCGCTCGGCGCCTGTATCGCACGCGAATCGGTGATGCAATGGCCCAGGGGCACACATGGCAACACCTATGGCGGAAACCCCATTTCGTGCGCAGCTTCATTGGCAACCATCGAATTGCTTGAGGAACAATACCTGGCGAATGCGGCTGAAGTCGGTCAATATACATTGGATGCCCTGGAGGAAATCCAGATGCGTCATCCTTCGATCGGGGATGTGCGCGGCAAGGGTCTGATGATCGGCATTGAATTTGTAAAGGACAAGAACACCAAGGAACCAAATGCAGCGATCCGCGATCTGATCGAAAATTACGGATTTCAACATGGTTTGCTTTTGCTCGGTTGTGGCAAATCCGCGATCCGTCTAGCACCGCCGCTGTGCATTACAAAGCAGGAGATTGACGAAGGTCTGGAGATTCTCGAATACGCGATCACTATGGCTGAACAGGAACAGGGATTGCTATAAAGTCTCGTTAAACGATAAAGGCTGTTCTAGTTTTAGAACAGCCTCTATTGATTCAAAACACGCGGATTATTTTACTTCCCGCATATCCACAAGTACGGCGCGCACGGCAACGCGGCGCAGATATGTACCTGTCTTTTCGTCAAAGCTATCGCACGTAACGAGAGTAAGATATGACTTCTCCTCGTGCCTTAACACGCTGATGTCATCCGGCTGTACAAATTCGTTCGAGACAACCTTATATGTGTAGCGATAACCCGCATTGTAGACAAAGACATATTCGCCAACACCCAGATATTTCAATCCGTAAAACACACCCGGTTTTCCATCTGCGTTGACAACATGTGCCGTAAGGACACTATTGCCTTTCCATGTGGGGTAAGCGGTTCCATTCAACCATCCAGCTTGATCCTGCAGCCAGGAAACATCCCAACTTCCTTTCTTTAGCTGAACACCCGCAATGGAAGTCTTTACTTTTATTACAGGGATCTCCAGGGTGAGAGTCATTGCCTCATAAGCCGGGCGAGAGGAGCTATCCAATCTTGTCACCGTATTGGGAGCAAAACCTGTCAGCGGGATGAGGAATTCACCAACAGCTGTATTATCTGGCGTATTGTTAGCACCACGCCCTGTCCCACCTCCTCCGCCACCGTCCTCACCTCCTCCTCCCCCTCCGCCATTCGGAGCGCCTGTCACAAACAACGTGTCAACCGCAGGACTATTATTGGTGGCACTTTGATCGGTACTAAGGGCTCCCACCGGAATGTTGTTCTGGTAATCTCCGGGGGTGCTGCCTGTCACAGCAATCACAATTGTGCAGGATGCACTAGCGGCTAGAGATCCGTTCGTCAATTGAATGATTTGAGTCCCTGCCACGGCAGACAGGGTTCCACCACAGGTATTGATTGGCGCTGGCGCAGGCGGATTTGCGATGACAAGACCAGCGGGAAGAGTCCCCGGAAGGGTATCCTTTAACCCCATTCCACTCAAAGCTACGTTTCCAGTGTTCTGGATGGTGATTGTCAGTAACGAGTAAGAGCCAGCCGCGATTGGATTCGGGGAAAAGAACTTGCTAACACTCGCGCCCGGCAGATTGGTCAAGGAGGCTTCCGCCGGATCCAGATTGCTTACGCCATTTGTAGTAGTCACTGCATTGGCAGGGATCACATTTGTGAGGTTACCGTTGACCGTCATGGTCACACTAAGCGTTAGTGTGCAGGTGCCACCAGGAGGCAAACTACCGCCACTGAATGAAAAGGTATTCGCGCCGGGCGTTCCAGTGAGTGTTCCTCCACAAGTCCCTACATTAAGGTTCAGTGGAGTAGCAAGAATCATCCCGGTTCCTGGTATGGTTTCGATAGGCATGTTGTCGGTAAAAGCAATACCAGTCAGTGTGATGTTATTTGGGTTGATCAACTGGATACTCATCGTTGATGCAGAGCGACTAAAAACCGTCAGTGGGTCAAAACCCTTCACGATGGCCATGGATATATTGCCAGGATTACCGACTGTCAAATTTGCGGTGAGATCGCCCGCGGGTGTCCGGTTTTCATTATTTGTGATGTTTGTAGGAGAAATAGTATTTGTATAAACACCGGCTATACTGCCAGTCACGAAGACATCTATCCTGCAGCGCTGCCCGGCAAGAATCAAACCATTAGTCAGGGAAATTGAAGTTGCCCCGGTGGTAGCGGTAAGCACCAGTGGCGGGGTTGCACCGCAGCCGCTTGTGGCTGGGGCCGTCGAATTGCTCACCGTCAATCCCGCCGGGAGATTATCTGTAATCGAAAAGTTTGTCAGGTCCGTGTCACCGGGCGCAAAAATCTCGATTCTTAATCTGGAGTTACCGCCAGGAGCAATATTGGAAGGTGAAAATGATTTTATCCCAGTCACATCAAAGCCGGCAACGGTCACGCTGGCTGTTGCTGGACGCACATTGCCAACGCCTTGATCGTTCGTTAAAGCGCCAGCAGAAATAGTGTTCAGATATGTTGCAGAAGGCGTGCCTGCCGGAGCAGTGACCTGGAATGTGATCGTACAAGTCCCAGGAGTTGTTACACTACCGGGTGGGATCGTGCCGCCCGTTAAACTGACGGTACGCGGTAAGGTAATGGAGACTGAACCGCCACACGTAGTCGCGGCTGAACCAGGCACAACTGTCAAGACAGTACCAGGCAGGGTATCTGATACATTCACACCTGTGTATGGAGAACCAGTTGGGTTCTGTAGTGTGATGGTCAGGGTGCTGGTGGCCCCAGCAACAAAAGATGGAGGTGAAAAAGCTTTTGTAATGCCAATTTTCTGAACATTCAGTCGGGCCGAATCTGGTGCGGTATTCGTAAGGCCCTGCTGTGTTTGGAGAGCATTGGCGGGAATCGTATTGAGATAAGATCCCTGCACATTTGACGTAACGTCGACGCGGATCGTACAGGTTGAGTTTGGCGCAATGCTGGCATTGTTCAATGTTAGCGAGGTTCCTCCACTGACCGCACTCAAAGAGGCCGAGCCTCCGCAACCGAGCAAAGTTGAGGAAACAGGGCTGGCAAGGAAGACATTAGCTGGGAGATTATCAGTGAGTGAGGCTTGAGTCAGGGTAGTGTTGAAATCGTTATTTCTGATCACGATTGACAGTTGGCTGGTTTGTCCAGCCCATATCGTGCTCGGACTGAAGCTCTTGGCTACCGTAGGCGGCTGAACCCCACCGACGTTGAGTGTAGCGCTGGCTGGACTGGTATTGGTAATACTCACGCCGTCGCCAGTAGAAGTTAATGCACCTGCAGGAATCGTATTAATCAGGTTTCCAGGAGTGGTTGATGTGACATCGATGGACACAGTACACGAACCGGGCGTTGTCCCAACCTGTGCAGGCACGGTGCCTCCGCTTAATGACAAGGTTGTCCCTCCGGAAACCGCAGTTACAGTACCGCCGCAGCTATTGCTTGAATTTACAGGGTTTGCAATCGAAATACCGGGCTGGACTCCGACCAAATTATCGGTCCAGGAGGCATTGGTTAGCTGGAATCCATTCGGATTAAATATGGTCACCCGAAGGCGAGCGACGCCTCCGGATGCAATAGATATTGGCGTAAAACTCTTGTTCATCTCTGCAGGAAAAGATGGGCCCTGAGCCTGTACCGCTGAGCCTGGGGCAACAAGGATGGAACCTATCAGGAGACTAAAAAGTAGTAGAGACAAAAGTGATTTATGCATTCTTTATCCTATCGAGGAGTGCGGTAATGAAGCTTGGATGAACCCTATATAAAAACAAAACCGACGCTACGCGGTCGGTTTCGCTACTGGCTCACCACTGCCCACCTGAGCAAACAGGATTAGCGACCAATCTGGGCAATGGATCAATGCACCCGCAATTAGAAAGATGAAGGTATTTACAAGGTTAAATTACCATTAAGTACTATTTTATATCCGATTATGGCTGTGTCAAGGTAAATTCTCATTTTAAGACAGGATATGTTGCGTGCTCGGAAGAACAATCTCTTGTATAGCAGTGATAAAATCAACTCAACATCCCTTATGCTCCCAGATTTCCGCGTCAGACAACGCGACTACCTGCTCGAAATATCCCGTGCCCTCACCCAGGAACTCGATCTGGAGAAACTGCTTGCGCGCATCTTGAAAATAGCCATCGAAATGCTCGCGGGACAGGCCGGACTGATCGCGCTCAAAGAACAGGAAGGCTGGCGCGTCGCCGCCGCCCATGGAATTGCTCCTGCTTTTTTGAGCTATCTCACCCCCTTGCTGGCTGAAGAGAACGTCCGCGAACTGAACGTCAACGAACTCAATCGCATGCTAAAGGAATTGACTTATACCGCCAGCATGGGGCTTCTCAACGGTACAGCGCTTCCACTCGTCGCACATGGACAAGTGATTGGCGTTATCTTCATCTTCCGTAACTACCCAGACCTCTTCACGCCAAACGATCGCGTACTGCTTCAATCCTTTGCAGATCAAGCCGCGATCGCGGTCTTCAATGCGCGCCTTTATGGGCAAGTCTCCTATGAAAAGCAACGTCTCGATGCGCTCCTCGATTCTGCCGCGGATGGCATTTTGATCCTCAGCGCGGACCACACCGTTGAAAGATGCAATCCCGCCTTCCAAAAACTTTACGGTGAAACACGTGAACAGATC
>DATDOR010000548.1:0-2784 GCA_035293165.1 Anaerolineales bacterium
GGGGGTGGGCCGGAGGCCAATCACAAAATCTTCATACGCGTAGGAGGGGTGGAACTGCACGAGTTCGGTAAAGCCATCGCCACCACCAACGAGATGTCGGGCCAGGTGTTCGGCCAGGAAGGTCTTCCCCGTGCCAGGTGGGCCGTAGAGGATCGCTTGCTTTTTCCGTTCGAGAGCACGGACAAATCCCGTGAGGATGGCTTCATCAAATCCGGTGGTTTCAGCGACGGCGGCGAGGGGATATTCCAACTTTTGGACGGGCAGGGCCAGTTCGGCGGGGCGCAGGTGGCTTTCGATGGCGGGCAGCGGGTCATCCAGCACAGCGAGGAGAAAGAAGGGAAACAGGCGGGTGAAAGTATCTGCGACCCGCGCGACCAGATCACTTGCGGCGATATGTAGAATTTCATCAGACGGGAGAATGAGGGAGACATCGAAATTGTGCTTTGCCGGATCATCCAAAAATTCGGCCAATGTGATTTCCGTCTTCTTTCCTGGCTTGCCGTACACCAAATCTTCGGGCAGGGTTGCAGACAACCAGTCGAGCAGCATTTCCCGGTATTGGCGGCAGTTGCCTACAAACCGATCCTGGACGAGTTTACCGTTGTCCCCGATGTAAAACCCTGCTTCCAACCGCTCCCAGTTGATCCAGAGCGAGAGTTGGGCATTCTGCTGGCGGCTGCTCCCCTTCGGATAAAACGCGCCCCAATAAAAATCCCACGCCCCACCACGCCCGAAGTCGTTTTTCAGGATTCGGGAGATGACGCGGGTTTGGGTCTCCAGGACCGATTTCATCCCCCAGGGTAGTTGGTCCGCCACTTCCGAAAGAAGTTGTTTGAATGGATCTTCGAGGTAGGTGCGGAATTCGTCGCGCTGGCCCTGGTAGAAGGCTTTGGACGGATCGGCGCGGAGGCCGTCGAGCAGGGCAAAGGTTTGGGGGGTGAAGTAGCCTGGGGCCTCTTCTCTTGTCCCTTCCAGGCTTAAGTCTTCGTCGTCAAAGAGTAGTTCAGTCTCGGTGAGACCATGTCGGAAGAGCAGTTTTCTTTTTTCGAGGTTGAATACCGCTTCGGCCAGCATGGGGACGTGCGCTTGCCGGAAGTTGGAGCGTTTCCAGTTCCCAAACCGGCTGGCAACGAAGGCAAGAGTGTCTTCAAACACCAATCGCAAGTTGCCCGGCCAGTTCTGCACCGTTTCGAGTGGAATGTCCTGGTGCATGGCAACTTCGGGAGCACTGTTCCGGTACGCGTAGACCGCTGCTTCTTTGATTTGCCGGACGTCCGTCTCCCCCTGAAACAAGGCCATTTCGACCAATGGTTCATTTGCTCCCGCTTTAAAGCCCAATACATTCCACTTCCCGAAGTTCAGCCGGAGCGCGCTTTCGTCCGTTGACAGGGAGAGGACGAAGCGTTCATCGGCAGGGTCTTTTACCCCAAGCGAGGTAAGTGTTTGCCGGAGCAGGTTGAATGCCCAGTCTGCTTCGGCGTGGTCGCGAAAGAGGGTGTTGAAGGGAGGGGCGAGGGGGGAAGGCATTTATGGAATTAAACCACAAAGTAATACCGGTTTTTAGCGAAAAATAAAGTCTACGAAAAAAAGGTGTGCGTAGGGGTGTACACCCTTACGCACACCTTTTTTTCGGCTTTCCTTCTACTCCGGGCTAAGTAGTTACTTCAGAAGAACCTTTGTTACTTTTGCCATACTTTACGGATCACGCGCCATGTTTCACGTCACCCCTCCCGCCTTCACATCATACTTCTCATACCACCCCTCCACCACCACCCGCTTCATCCGCATCACCGCTTCGTGGATCTCGGTAAACGTCGTGTACAAGGGCGTGATGCCCAGGCGGAGGTTGTCGGGTTTGCGGAAGTCGGGGAGGACGTACAGATTTTCGATCAGAGCTTGATCAATGCGCCACGCGTCTGGGTGGCCGAGAGAGACGTGGGAGCCGCGCCACGCGGGGTCGGCGGGGGAATTCATCGTGAAGCCCAACGGGGCGAGCAGTTCCCGCCACAAGCCGATCAGGTATTCCGTTTGCCGGACAGATTTTTCCCGTAACCGATCCATGCCCGCTTCGAGCAGGATGTCCACCCCAATCTCGATGGGGGCAATGGACAGGACGGGCGGCGTCCCGGTCAAGAAACGGTGGATGCCCGGGGCGGGTTCGTACTCCAGGCCGAAGGCGAAGGCGTCCTTTTGCCCGAACCAGCCGCTGATCGGGTTGGCAAGCTGCTCCTGCAAATCCCGCCGGACGTACAGGAACGCGGGCGCGCCGGGGCCGCCGTTCAGGTATTTGTAGGTACAGCCCACCGCGAGGTCGGCGTTCGCGCCGTTCAAATCCACGATCACCGACCCGGCAGAGTGGCTCAAATCCCACAAGGTGAGCGCGCCGACTTGGTGCGTGTGAGCGGTAATCGCAGTCATGTCATAGGTGTAGGCGCTTTTGAAAACCGTATGGGAAAGGGAGACGAGGGCGGTGTCTTTGTCAATGACTTCAAGGAGATCTTCGACCGGACCGTGAATCCCGTCGGGGGATTTGACTACCTCAATATGGTAGGTTGCACCCTGAGCGGCGAACATTGTTCGCGAGTCGAAGGGTGCACGGGCGATCCCCTGAAAAATGTATACGTCTGAGGGGAAGTTCAGATCATCGGTGACGATCTTTGTGCGTCCGGGACGGGCATGAAGGGCGGCGAGGGCAAGTTTATACAGGTTGGTGGAGGTTGAATCAGCGATGGCGACTTCGCCAGGGTACGCGCCGACCAATTGGGTGATTTTGTCTCCCACCCT
>DATDOR010000549.1:0-5533 GCA_035293165.1 Anaerolineales bacterium
AACACGAGCAATTGGGGCGATGCCAGCTTCAGCCACGCCGGACAAACCGATTGCCAGGCCTGTCACAGTGGGGATGCGCCCGCCAACCACTATGCGGGGCAATGTTCGAATTGCCACAACACGAGCAATTGGGGCGATGCCAGCTTCAGCCACGCCGGACAAACCGATTGCCAGGCCTGTCACGGTGGGGATGCGCCTGCCAACCACTATGCGGGGCAGTGTTCGAATTGCCACACCAGTACGTCAAATTGGGGCAATGTTAACTTCAACCATACCGGGCAGACTAATTGTTCCTCCTGCCATACGCCTCCGAACAACCACTTCCCAGGCCAATGTTCCGATTGTCATGACACAAATAATTGGGACTTTGAACATAGTGGTAATCTAAACTGTCTAACCTGCCATAGTGGTGACGAACCGGACGATGAGGATCACCCCCACGGCCAGCAATGTTCCGACTGTCACAGCACGAATAAATGGGATATTGAGGGCGGTAATAATTGGACAAATACCCCAGTCGTTACTTTACCAGGATGGGATCAGTTGGCAAGCCTGCTCCTGCCTAAGCGTGTTTCATCCACTGCATCCTCTGTCGTACAGCTTTCAATTGAAAGTCTGTTGTCCTGTAATTCATGTCATCAACCTTAATGGCTTAAGATTTATCTGAGGTAACTACTCAGCCCAGAGTGGAAATGACCCGAAAAAAAGGTGTGCGTGGGGGCGTACACCCCCACGCACACCTTTTTTTCTGCGATTCCTCTGCCTCAGCCTGAGCAGTTACTATCTGAGTTTCTATTTCTATAATGTCCCACTCCACTCGAGAACTCTGGTTGGCCTTCATCGCTGTTGTCGTTATCACGGTTTTATACCTGTTTGTCGTCATTACCCAGGGAGGAATTCCAGGCGCGCGCGAATTTTTCGGGCATTCGTTCGGAGTCCTGGGTTTTATCCTGATGCTGATGACGGAATTCCTCTATTCGCAACGCAAACGCAGCCGCAGCGCGCGTTGGGGGCGGATGGCAAGCTGGCTACAATTCCACATTTTTACTGGAATTGTTGGCCCTTATTTAGTGGTACTGCATTCCTCTTGGAAGTTCAACGGTCTGGCGGGGGTTGTCACCCTCTTGACGACGATAGTTGTGTTGAGTGGTTTTGTTGGGAGATACATCTACACTGCTGTGCCGCGCTCGGTGGATGGCGCTGTAATCGAATCGGATGAACTGGAACAATCTATTGCGGAAACCGAAAACAGGCTGCAAGCGTGGTTAACTGCGTATCCTCGCACAGCCACGCAGCTTCAACCCCTTCTGGCCGGGGCGGGAAGCGGCAGCGTGAGCGAATTCACCCTCATTTTTGGGCGCGGTTTGCGCGAATGGCAAGCCCGTTTTCAATGGTGGCAGGTCAGAAACCAATTACAGGGAATGCCCCGAGAGCAGGTTGTCCAACTTGAAACGTTGGTCCGCCGCCGCCAAACCTTGCAGCGCCAGGTTGCTTCGCTCGCGATGGCCCGGCGTTTACTCGCCCTCTGGCATGCCGTTCATGTTCCGATAGGAATGACCTTATTCTTCGCCGCTTCTGTGCATATTGTGGGTGCAATCTATTACGCGACTCTGTTAAAATAGGGCAGATATCGTTTGGGCTTGGTGAAGTAACTTGCTTCTTTCAAGCCTGACAAGAGGCGCTGATTTTTTTGATGAACTTACAACAATTTTTTAAACCCGAACAAACTCGTCGCCACGCGTTGAGTCAGGGGCAGGTCGTCCCTGACCCTTCGCGTTGTGTGCAGTGTGGAATTTGCTCCTTTCACTGCCCAATTTCGATTGATGTCCGCCGCCATGCCTGGCTGGGTGAACCTGTCAAAGCCAGCCGTTGCCTGACCTGCGGAGAATGTGTCGCCCGCTGCCCGCGCGGGGTCCTACGCTTCGAGCGGACAAACCTGTTTGAGCAATGACCAACTACGTCATCATCGGCACCGGCGCAGCTGGGGTCTCCGCCGCAGAAACGATCAGAAAACACGACCCTAAAGGGAAAATTACGTTAATTGGGGAAGAACCCGACGGTTATTATTCCCGCCCTGGTCTGGCCTATATCCTGACCGGCGAAATCCCCGAATCCCAACTGTATCCCTTTGCTCCAGAAGATTTTGAACGGCTTGGAATCCATTTGGTTTCTGGTCAAGCCACAGGGCTTGACCTGGCCAGGAAACAAGTCACTCTGGCGAACGGCAAAGCGTTGGCCTATAACCGCTTGCTGCTCGCGACGGGGGCACAAGCCCGCCCCGCCGGGGTTCCCGGAGAGAAATTGCCAAATGGAGAAACGCTGCCCGGCGTCATCCAACTCGACAATTTCGCCAATACCCGCGAGATCGTGCGGCGGGCGCGCAAAGCCAAAACCGCCGTGGTTGTGGGTGGAGGCATCACGGCTTTGGAACTGGTCGAAGGGTTGGTTACGTTAGGCGTCAAAACCCATTACTTTTTGCGCGGCAACCGTTACTGGAGCAACGTCCTGGACGAAATCGAATCCCGAATCGTCGAATACCGCCTGCAAGAAGAGGGCATAAGAATCCACTTCAACACGGAAATCGAAACGATCCTGAGCAGGCCCACTGGCTTGTTCGGCAAAGGAGAAATCCGCGTGAGTGCGGTTAAAACCAAAGCCGGTAAGATCATTCCCTGTGAAATGGTGGGGGTCGCCGTTGGGGTCGGGCCGCGTCTGGAACTGGCAAAAGCCGCTGGACTGAAAATCGAAAAAGGTGTGGTGGTGGAAGAAACCATGCATACCAGTCACCCAGATATTTACGCCGCCGGAGATGTGGCCCAGGTAAACGACCCATTGACCGGAAAACCGGTCATGGATGTGCTCTGGCCAACCGCTCGAGACCAGGGACGCGTGGCTGGAGCAAATATGGCCGGGGTGTATACTGTGTATAAAAAAGAGATTGCCCTGAACGTCACGCGGCTGGCCGGGCTGACCACGACGATCATTGGAACCGTCGGGGGAAAGACCCCTGACAATGACACCATTGGTATCGTCCGCGGAGACAGCGAAACCTGGCGCGAGATACCCGATGCCATCGCCGCGCAAAGCAATTTCGATGTCAATCGGATTCGTTTGATGGTGGGAGAAAAAACCTTGCTTGGCGCAATCGTTATGGGCGACCAGACACTTTCTTCGCCCATTCATCGTTTGGTGGCCGATCAGGTAGACATCACCCCAATCCGGGAACGGCTGCTCCAATCGGATGGTCAGGTGGGCGAGGTGATTGCAGGTTTTTGGACACAAGTGAATGGGGGCGGATCGAGAAATGTTAAACCATAACCTTTTTGCTTCAATGACGACTATTGTTAATGAAACCAGCCATTTGGAAATAGTCAACAGGCAGCGATGGTTACCGACTGGCTTTGGCAACATTTTCTCGTTTTTAGGCAGGTTGTTTCTGCGACAAAACTCATGGATTACCACCCGCCCGCATCGCTTTGCGAAACTGGATATTTCCAGAAAAATTGATCTCCCTCAGAATCCGACCAGTCACCCCGAATCAAACGATCCAAATTTTGATGAACAAGCGCTCTTAAAAAAACTTCCCTCTCTTGAGCCTGAAATCGTGACCCGAATCCACAACTATTTTTACCCGGTTGTTTACCGGTATGCCCATTACCGCCTCTCTGACCCGAACATCGCCGAAGACCTCGCCTCGGAAGTCTTTTTGCTGTTGTTGGAGACTGTCCATAAAGGACGTGGCCCACAAAACACGCTGCGAGGGTGGTTGATGGGTACCATTTCGAACCTGGTCAATGATTATTATCGTAAAGCCTACAAACGACCCTCGGAAGAACTCAGCGATGATATACCTGCCACTTCTCCAGGCCCAGGCGCGTTGATAGAGATGACCCAAAAACATGCCTCCGTCCGCACAGCCCTCTTAAAACTGACCCCGGACCAACAAAATGTCCTGGCGTTGCGGTTTGGTTCGGGGTACTCATTGGAGGAAACAGCAAACGTAATCGGTAAACGAGTGAACGCCGTTAAGCAATTACAACTCCGCGCGTTAGAAAGCCTGCGCCGACATCTTGGGGAGGAACATTGATGAACCTGCCAAACACTTCTCCTCCCCGTTTACAAGATGCTTTGGATATTTGCTTACAGGCTATGCAAGCCGGCGCAGATATTGAGGCTGTGCTCAAGATGTACCCCTCGTTCGCGCATGAACTGCGTTCTTTGCTCCAAACAGCCGAACAAGCCATATCCCTTTCCGTTCAAAAGGTTCCAAATGAAGCCATGAGCCGCAGCCGGACCCGTATTCTCGGCCGCGCGGCGGAGTTACGAAAGACGCGGAAACCATCCCTGGCATTTTTCCGCATCCCGCGTGTCGTTTCCTACGCATTTACCGTATTATTAATCAGCACCATCAGCTTGTTTTCTCTCAACGCCGCCTCTGCCCGGGCGTTGCCGGGTGATCCCCTTTACCCTCTCAAACGCACTTTCGAAACCGTCTGGCTTCAGAATCCCAACCTTTTCATCCGACAAAACCTTCAAACAGCCTACCAGCAGCGCCGCGTAGATGAAATCTTGCATCTCCTCGCGGAAGGACGCCAAGAACAGGTCAGTTTTGAAGGTGTGCTCGCGCAGCGTCAGGTTCTCTCCGGGGTGGCGGCTGAGCAATGGGATGTGAATGGCATACGCGTCCTCATCATGCCGGAAACAAACATCGTCGGAGAGACCCAGCTTGGCATGTTCATCGCCATTGAAGGCAGAACGGAACCTGGTCTCGGCGTCATCGCCGAGCGCGTCAGCCCGAGAGCCTACGCTTTCGTCGGTGTCGTTGAAACCATCACCCCACAAATCTGGCAAGTGGAGGGCAAAACCGTCCAAATCGAACCGGCTACCGAAATAGATAGCGGAATCGTCGTAGGGGATACCGTCATGGTGCTGGCGCGTTATAACGAGTCCGGCGATGTTATCGCGCGGGCAATATTCCGAACTGGATCCGCCCAACCTACCAGGCCAGAGGAAACACCTGAAGAAGAACCAGACCCAGGTCCAACCCTAACGATTACCCGGACTCCCTCGCCTACGCTTCCGGCAAACACCGAACCGCCCGCAACGCTTAATCCATCCCCTACTCACACACCTGCCCCGTCTGCAACCCCCTCTCCAACCACGACGAAACCTGGCCCCACCGACGAGCCGGAGGAGACTCCCGAGCCGGTTGAAACCAAAAGTGAGGACGAAGACGAAACGGAAGAACCTACCGAAACTGATGAGCCGGAAGAGACTCCCAAGCCCACTAAAACCGAAGATGAGAACAAGGATGAGACGGAAAAACCCACTGAAACCGACGAACCGGACGAGACCCCCGAACCAACCGAAACAGACAATTAACGATTACTTCCTGATCATCTCCGCTGCTTTCCGCCCCCCCACGCACACCTTTTTTTCGGATCATTTCCACTCTGGACTGAGTAGTTACGGGAAAAGGTTGCTAAAGAAAGGTTTCAACCTCAGATGAATCCTTCAACTTCTTGAAGATCGC
>DATDOR010000550.1:0-6827 GCA_035293165.1 Anaerolineales bacterium
GCGAGCGCCGAATCAATGGAAGAGGGCGAGATGGTTCCTGAATGGTTGCAAGACACGCTTGAAGAATCGGAAAGTGCCATCGAAATCCCCGAAGAAGTGAGTGAGGATTTGGATTGGGGTGAGGAACAAATTCTTGCAACGGAAGATGAACCGATTGAGCCTGCCATATCCGAAAAGCTAGAACTCACGGCGTTGGATGAACTTGGAGAAGTCACCGAAATGCCTGAAATGGCGGAAGATGAAGATGCAGCGATGGCCTGGTTAGAAGGGCTTGCAGTCAAGCAGGGCGCTAAAGAAGAAGAATTGCTCACAGCTCCGACCGAGCGCCAAGAGGATATTCCCGATTGGCTACAGGGTATTTTGGACGAGGAACCTGAGATGGATGAAGAAATCTCGACCCCCATTCAGGAAACCGATTTGGCCGATCTATTAGAAGAAGAATTTGAACTCGCAGAAGCGGAACAAGAAACTCCTCCTGAGTTTGACGAAGCACTCGCGCCCACAATGGAAGAATCGGAAGAAGCACCTCTCGCAGAAGTACCGGAAGAACTTGAAGAGGAAGTTGCGCTTGATGAAGACGCTGCTTTGGCATGGTTGGAAAGTCTGGCTGCAAAACAGGGAGTGAAAGAAGAAGAATTACTCACAGCTGCGGATATGCGCCCTGAGGATACGCCTGATTGGGTTAAGGATGTCGCTGAAGAAGCACGGGCTGAAGAAGAGGTTACACCTGAACCTGTCATGGAACCGTCTGATGAGATGGACTTCCTAACTGAAATTGTCGAAGAACAACGTGAAGAAGAAACTGCGTTCCCTGAGGAAGAAGAAACTCTGGAACCAGTACAAATGGAAGAAGATACGGATTGGCTGGCCGAACTCCAGGAAGATGAAGAAGAGTCCGTACCTGCTTCAGAGGAGGCTCCGGAATGGTTAACCGAATCTGCGAGTGGTTTGCTTGCAGAAGCACTGAGCGAGGAAATTGCAGGCCAGATTGAGGAAGAGACAGAGCCTCCCGAAGAAGAAGCTGCGATACCAGACTGGGTCTTAGACGAAGAGCCAGCCGTCGCGGAAGAACTGGCCGAAGAGGAATCTGAAGGTATTCAAGAAGAGGTTGAAGAAGTTCCCGTTCCTGTAATGGAGATAGAAAGCGAACCCGAAGCGGCCCCTGAAATCCTCGTTGAAGTCGATCTCAGTGAGGCGCTCAGCCAGGCTCGGACAACGCTTTTTAGCGGGGATGTGATCGCCGCGGCCGAATACTATGAAAATCTCATCAAGAATAACCAGAACATTGACGAGGCCATCTCCGACATTACAGAGGCGTTAGACACCCGTTACCCGGTTGATATCGGTTTGTGGCAAACTTTGGGTGACGCGTACGTCCGAAAAAATAGCCTTCAAGACGCGCTCGATGCCTACACAAAAGCGGAAGAATTGTTGCGATAACGCAATCCCGTCATTTCACAAAACAAAAAGGCTATCCCATTGAAAGGGACAGCCTTTTTAATTCGCTATCTTCGCAGCCGCCGTACATCTCCCTCCCGCACGGTCACTCCCACCGAATCCAGATATTCTAAGAACCCAAGTGCATACTTGCGGCTCGTATTGAATCGGTCGCGGAAACTTGCAACCGACACCCCCCCATCGTGTGTGATGATCTCGCAAGTCTCGGCTAGCAACTGGTCAAAATCCTCCTTGCGATAGACTACGTCCGGAGATACCTGCACCAACTTTCCCAGGTCGATCAAGGCATTGTACACCGCTACACCCACATCTGCCTGGGCTTCTTTGACCGAGGGTGGAGAATAAGGGTTAATTGCGAATCGCGCCAGTAAACGACTCACATCCCCAGCCTGTGAAGGGGAAAACTGTACGGAATGGTTCGGATGCCAGAGCAGTTTTTCGTTTGCGGCCAGTTCGCCCTCCCTGGTCAGTTTTGTCATCGCCGCATTAAACAATCGGGTATCCAGTTTCAACCGGCTTTTTAACTCCTCACGCGGTATTCCCGGGCGTAAGGGGTACTGTTGATGATACTTGCGAAGTTCTTTTTGAACCCGTTCTTCGAGCATTTGCCAGTAGGTCGGGGTCGTAATGAGCATGTCAGGGCTATGGTTTTCGAGAGAGATCAAGATACCTTCAGCAAGCAACGCATCCAACACATGCCCGACCTCTTTTCCAAGAGAAGAACGTTCGATAACCGTCCGTGCTGGAGCCATACCGAGGGCAAGCATCGTCTGGAGCAACACCTCTTCTGGTGTGCCTTTTGCCAGGGACTCGAGCCGCGCCAGGACGTCCTTGTCGAATCGTCTGTGGCGTCTTTTGGGGTACGGATCCACGACCATCCCCCCGCCTAGTGTTTCGCCAGGTGAGGGACGGCGCAGGATGTACTGGTCTCCGCGCATCGCAATAACTGGTTCGCGAAGTTCAATCTGCACCCAGCCCGTTTCTCCGGGGGGCAGGGTGTCTATCCCCAATAATCGCAGCCTCCCCACCACTTCCGCTGCGCCAATGAAAAACTTGATCTCAAGATTATGGGTCACTGGTTGGCTCACATCGGAAAGTTGTTGAAATTGCAGGTCCAACCGCCGTGTGGGTTTGTAATGATTGGGATACGCCACCCACCCGCCACGCCGGACCTCCTCCACTGACACCCCGGCAATGTTGACTGCTGTACGCGTCCCTGGCTGTGAAGTTTGTTCTTTTTGATTATGGGATTGCAAACCGCGAATCCGCCCGCGCACACCATCAGGTTGCACAACAACCTCTTGACCAATTTCAAAATGCCCGTCCGTCAGCGTCCCCGTGACAACGGTCCCAAACCCAGGCATGGTAAATACCCGATCAATCGGCAAACGGGGGCGTCCCAAATCCGGGCGGGGGGGGCGATCTGCCAAACAAATCGTAATCGCCTCAAGCAGAGCAGGCACCCCGGCATGAGTACGCGCAGACACCCGGACGATGGGAGCCATCTCCAACACGGTACCTCGGAGTACAGCCCGGACATCTTCCTCAATCAGGTCTATCCAAGCTGCATCATCAATCATGTCTGTTTTGGTAAGGGCGATCACCCCCGCTTCGATTTTCAATAAATCCAAAATAGCGAGGTGTTCACGCGTTTGCGGCATCACCCCCTCGTCCGCGGCAACGACAAACAGCGCAGCATCAATTCCCCCAACTCCGGCCAACATATTCTCGATAAAATCGCGATGTCCAGGCACATCCACGATCCCTACTTCTTGACCATTCGGCAAAGTAAAAAAGGCAAAGCCGAGATCAATGGTCATCTCGCGCTCGCGCTCTTCTTTCAGGCGGTCTGGGTGGGTTCCCGTCAATGCCTGGACAAGCGTGGATTTACCGTGGTCTACATGCCCGGCCGTTCCAATGACCCGCATCATAAATGGCCCTTATACTTGTACACGCCCCAGGACGCGCTCGTAATCGGCAACCCAATCACGCGCGAGGGCGAGCAGGCTTTGGAGTTTTCGGCCTACCTGCTCATCTAACTGTTGGGCAATGTCTTTGACTTCTTGCAGATCATCTTCGACAGCGGCAAGACGATCCACCAGTTTCCCCTGGTTGCGAATGGCCTCCCTGGTTTGCTCTTCCTGGGTCAGGGAGTAATTGGTCCACCGTTTCTGATCATCGGCTTTGAACGTAACCCACTCCTGCCGGAAACGCTCTTCGGAGAGACGCTGCATTTCGGTAATCTCGTTAATGCGCCGTTCTACGCGTTCAATGAGATTCTCGACCGACTCCTGAACCCTTTTTACGTCTCGCTCGGAATTGACCAGAGATTGGATGCGTTCCTCGATTTCGGCTGCCTGGGTTTCAACGATTTCAAAACGGGCCTGCCACTCTTTCCATTTGCGATCGCGGTCGGTTTGAATCAGATTTTGTTTTTCGTACAATGTATTGAACGCCTCGCGCCGATCACTTTCGACTTGCGCCAGCTCTCCCAGACGAACTTCTAATTTCCGCAGGCTATCTGTAGCCAAGTCAACCCGTCCTCGTTGCTCGTCCATACGTTTGCGTAAGGCCAATGCTTCCCCCTGTAAATCGGTGAGCCGTTTGTCATCGCGCTTGTGATTTTCTTCCAATAATTTAATCGTGCGAAGCCAGGTTTCATCTCCCCGGCGAAATTCGACGACTTCTTGCTTCAAGTCATTAATCAAACGCGCCAGACGGTAATCTTCCTCCACGCGTCCTTGAACACGAGACTGCATTTCAGGAAGCGGCTCTAATCCTTTTCGGAGTTCCGTCAAATGCCGCGTGACACCCTCAATTTGCACAGACCGAATCTCTTCGATTTCCCGCTCCCGGTCAATACGACGTTTTTCATTATCTTCAATCGTCCGCGAAAGCTCTGCGCGCGCCTGAGCCAATGAGGTATCAAACTGATCCATGCGTGACATTACGGTTTTCAGATGTGTGAGTTCGCTCGATAAATCCTGCACGGTTTTATTCGCAGTATTGAGCTGTCTCTCTAAAAGGGTAATGCGCTCTTCCGTTGCAGCAATTGTCCCCTTGTCTTTGCGATGCTGGTCATCCAGCCAATCCATTCGTTTGATGATTTGTTCGATTTCCATAAGATAAACTCCAATGAGTAAAGTGGGGGAATTATAACGTATTGCGGGTTCCGTATTGCATCTTCAGTTGCGTAATGAGATTTCGGAACTCACTAACTCTTTTACGGACTTAATCTCTCAAACGCCAGCGGTAAACGCGCTATCAAAGGCAAAAACCATTGCGGAAACAACCCCAGAGTCAACAATATCCCTGTCCCGCTGATCAATATAATTTTCCTTCCCCTTGATTCTGATGGGGTTTCCTCGAAAGGAACACCTGGTGATTCATCTGCCGACATGACCAATATGGCTAGAGTACGCAGTCCAGCAACAAGTAATCCCAGCCCGCCTACAACTACTCCAAAGGCCCCTAATAAATCCGTATCTGCCAACCGCTCCAACAATAAGAGGTGAGTAGGAAACCCGGTTAACAAAGGGAACCCGGCGACAGAAAACGAAGCCATAATCAACGCAATAGCTGTAGCTGGAAATTTCCGGCCTACCCCTTGCAAGAGGGGAAAATCCAGCGTCCCATGTTGCTCCCGAAGATACGTCAATGCCAGCGCCCAGAGCCAATACCCCACTGCATGGGATAAAAGCAAAGCAAAAAACAATGTCACACCTTCTATTCCCCCCAGACTAATTGTTAAGAGCAATAACCCAGTTCCTCGCACCGCCGCATATCCTAAGATTCGTCCCAGATGTCTTGCTTTTTTCGGCAAATATCGTGGTTGGGAGGAGAAATCAAACGCCGCCCATACACCTCCGGTTAACGTCATCAAAAATCCGACGCCGCGCAAGATGGCAAACACAGATGGTGAATTTCTCAGCCAGGAAAACTCGCTCAAAAAACCGATCCCAAACAATGAAACCACAGCTGGCAACATCAGGAAAATAAAGGCCGCTGTATAAGGATGTGCCTCCACCGCCAACATTGGAAGCCAGGTATGAAATGGAAATATGGCTAACAAAAAAGCAAACCCAAGCCCAACCAACACAGTTGGGAGTACCAATTGTTCCGGGTTTACCAGTTCAGGATTAACCCGGCCCAACATCCATCCAGTAAATAAAATAAAAGGCATCCCCAGTGACTGAAATGTCAAATACCGCAGCACCCCCTGCCCTGCGACCCCTCCGGGTGGTCTTAAAAATGGCACACTAATGATCACCGCAATTTCCAAAAACAAAGCCGCATACAAAAATGGCTCAACGGCCAGCGCACCCACCCACAAAACCACCACAATCATCCCCAACGGTACGAACAAGTACCCTGGTCTTGCAGCCAACGCTCCCAAAAACCATATTCCTGCCAAAAAATAAATCAATGCAAACACACCGCGATCGGCATCCGCAATCACAAAACGGCGGCCAAATACCTCCAGCATTTCTTCCAAACGAAAAGACCATGGTCCAAAACTTACAGCCTGATCAACCGGGAAAATCCAGATGGATCCAGCCAGAAGCAACATAACTGCTGCCCCCACAATATTCACCTGCCGCTCCCAACGACGAAACAATAGCAACCCAAATGCCACACCAAAAGGCACAACACCCCACAAAACCGGAGCACTCATCGTACCTTCCTCGGTTCTTCGAAATTAGGAACCATGTGTAAATACGCGCCAATCGAAGCCAGCGCTAGATTGACTAATGCCAAAAGCCCTGCTACCAAAGTCGAGTTTTCCACGATTGCATATAGAATCTCAAACCCAGAAAACATGATCAACAACGCCAATGCAACCCGCAACGGAGTGGCCGACAAACCCAACATCGCCAACCCCATCCCCAGCAACAACAACCCGCCTCCCAACTGCGGAATATTAACTCCCTCAACATAATCATTCAAAACCGCTGCCACATCTGGCACCGATGAAAACACAACCAGTGCCACCATCCCGCCTGTCAGTACCCGAAACACAATGCCAGAGGGCCTCCCACGCTCAGGTTCAGCGTAGGTGACATCTTGCGTTCCCCCCAATATCGCCACCGCCATCCAACCCGCCACCAACTTGACCACGGCCAGTTCCAACCGCCAACTTTGCGCCACAAGCACAAATACCGCCGCGTATTGCACACCCAGGGCCGCAATTGTCCAACGCCAATCGCGGCTTGCCAACACTAACAAAGCCGATACCAGTAACACCCCCGCTGCTGGGGCAGATAAACTCGCAAGGTCGAGCTCAGCCACCTAACCCTACCTGTGTTGTGATCAAAGAAAGCAACAAAGAAAGGATTAACAAGGTCCACAAAACGCCTGCCTCCCCCTCC
>DATDOR010000551.1:0-3188 GCA_035293165.1 Anaerolineales bacterium
GTCTGGCCGTTAAGATTTCAACCTGATCTCCGGTTTTGATTTGATGGTCGAGAGAGACGAGTTTACCGCTCACCTTGGCTCCCCGGCAGCGATGTCCGACTTCGGTGTGGATGAAGTAAGCAAAGTCAATGGGGGTTGCCCCCTGAGGCAAGTCTACAACATCCCCGCGCGGGGTGAATGCATATACCCGGTCTTGCAAAACTTCACTTTTCATCGCATCTATAAAGTCACTGGCATCTTCGGAATCCTCTCGCCACTCTTGAATCATCTGGCGAATGTAGGAGACTCGTTTTTGATATTCTTGATCTTGGGGTTTGCCTTCTTTATATCGCCAGTGAGCGGCAATGCCGTATTCCGCCTCTTGGTGCATTTCAATCGTGCGAATTTGAAATTCCAGATGTTTGCCGTCGTCGTATAAAACAGTCGTATGCAGGGAGCGATAGAAATTGTCTTTTGGAACTCCAATGTAATCGTCAAATTCCCCTGGAATAGGCCGCCAAAGGTTATGAACGATTCCCAACACCATGTAACAGTCATGTTTCTCTTGGAGAAGAATTCGCACACCGCGAATATCGTTGAGCTGCTCAAACGTGACTCCCTTTCGCATCATCTTGCGGTATATGGAATAGATATGCTTGGGACGGCCACTAATGGATCCGTCAATATGGGCTTCCTGTAACGCGGCCGTTACGCGTTGGGTGATCTCTTTCATTTTCTGTTCGCGCTCGGTACGTTTTTCTTCCAGCTTCCGGGCAATCTCTTTGTACATTTCCGGGTTGACGTACCGGAAGGCCAGGTCCTCTAACTGCCATTTAAATTCCCATATTCCCAAGCGGTTCGCCATAGGAGCAAAAATGTCGAGCGTTTCCTGGGCAATGCGGCGGCGTTTATGTTCTGGCAAACTGCTGAGCGTTTGCATGTTATGAAGCCGGTCGGCTAATTTAATCAATGGGACGCGTGGATCCTCCCCCATTGCCAGGAAAGTTTTTCGCAGCGTTTCATTCACCAGCCTGGCTTTCCGGCCTAAGATCTGTTGCCGGGAATCCAGCGGGCCAGTGGCATGATTATTCTCATCTGCGTTTTCTCCACCTCGCGAGACGCGCGGCATTTCCGTCAGCTTGGTCACCCCATCCACAAGCTGCGTGACTTCTTCGCCAAAATCATTTTGAATATCTTCGAGGGTAATGGGTGTATCCTCGACGGTATCATGCAAAAGCCCCGCCGCAAGCACCGCAGGCGGGACTCTTAAGCTGGCTAAGATGTCCGCGACAGCAACACAATGGGTGATGTAGGGTTCGCCGGAGGCGCGCTTTTGCAGAGCGTGTGCTTCTGATGCAACCCGGTAGGCACGCATGATCAGGTTACGGTCTATATCCGAATATTTTTCGGGAAGTCTTTCGAAAAGGTGTTCAATTTCCATCTTACTATCGTTGGTACTTTCGGTTAGGATTGCAATTCAGGAAAAGTATACTCCATTGGCTTAAAATTGCCATACCCTATTCCTCTACCGATGACATACTCTCACCCGTTGAACCCAGCTATTCTCCCGCTTCTTCGTCACCCACACACTCACGAACCGCTCTTTTTATTAGAGGACCGGTTGATCGCTCAAGAGAGTGGAGAGGCGTTTCCTGTTCGTGATGGCATTCCCAGTTTCGTCATTTCGAAGAAAACTCCCCATTCACACCGACTTTGGGCGTGGGTTTACAACCAGGTGGCTTTTGCATATGATTGGGGCGCCGCCGTCACCTGGAAGTACAAACTCGGTGGCCAATCTATTAACCGGCAAACGTACCTTGAAAAAATACATATCCAATCTGAAGCCATCGTCTTAGAAACCGCTGTAGGAACAGGCGCAAATATCCACGCATTACCTGCTCACGCACATTACATCGGCCTGGACATTTCGCTCAACATGTTGCGCCGCTGCCAGCACAATCTGGCAATCTGGGAGCGGGAAGTTGAACTCATCCATGGAGATGCACAAACCTTGCCATTTGCAGAAAACCAGTTCGACGTGGTAGTTCACATGGGTGGGTTGCAATTTATCAAGGCTCCGCAGAAAGCCCTATCGGAGGCTTTGCGAGTGACCAAACCTGGCGGCAGAATTTGGATGATTGACGAGGCTTACTCGATCCCGTCCCTGATACGCCGTGTGCCCGAGCAGGAGCGTACCCGGCTCGGGCAGCGGCAACCCCTTTCCGCCAGGGTGGTGGAAATGCTCCCGAATATCGTTCCCCCTCCAGCAGTGGACATAAACGCCGAATTGATTTCAAATGGCGAACTCTACATGCTCAGTTTTAGGAAAAAATGATGAAAAATTTATTGGATATTTTCAAAAAGAAAGACAAAACGATTTATGTCGTTTCCGGTTTGCCGCGCTCTGGCACTTCCATGATGATGAAAATGTTGGAGGCGGGTGGTCTCCTCCCTGTCACGGATAACGAGCGCACCGCCGATGAAGATAATCCCAAAGGGTATTATGAATTTGAACGCGTCAAAAAAATGTCAGAAGGGGATGTTGCCTGGGTAAAAGATGCCCCTGGAAAAGTCCTCAAAGTGATTTCATACCTTCTCCAGCATTTGCCGCCTGGCTATGATTACAAAGTGATTTTCATGCGCCGGGCCATGCCAGAAATTCTTGCCTCCCAGAAAAAGATGCTCATCAATCGAGGTGAACCAACCGACAAGGTAAGCGACGAGGAATTGAGCCTCTTGTATGAAAAGCACCTGGAGAAAACGTTCAATTGGTTAAATCAGCAAAAAAATTTCTCTTACATGGAAGCAGATTATAACCAGATGCTCAAAAACCCTGGCTCCTTGTTGCCACAAATGAAGGCTTTTCTGGGCAACCACCTGAATTTTGAAAAGGTGGCAGAGGTCGTTGACCCGAAGCTTTACCACCAAAGAGAAAAGAGTTAACCAAGGCAAAATCAACAATACCCCAAAATCTGGCCTTAACTACGGTAAATCCCAAAGAGCCAACCAATCTGATCAAACGAAAAACATAAATAAGGGTAAAATTGCATAAACATTGCAACTATTTTAAATTCAGCAATGTTTAATGGTAACCGTTCACTTGGTGAGGGGATTATCCAAAAAAATGGTGTCCGCAGGGGGTGTACACCCCCTGCGGACACCATTTTTTTGGGTTCATACCCCCTTCAGGTGGGGGAACTGAACGGTTA
>DATDOR010000552.1:0-5914 GCA_035293165.1 Anaerolineales bacterium
GTACGAGGGTGCTACCTACATTGCTTCGATTTATTTGCCGGGAGAGAAACAATTCGCTTATGGGCGCTCCCAGGATTTATGTCACTGGGAGGATTTAGGCCCGATTCTGACCGAAAGAACATCCGGCGACTGGGATGAAGCATTCATTTGGGCCCCGTTTGTCATGGAGGAGAATGGCGTGTTTTACATGTTCTACACGGGGGTAACCCACAACTTCGCCCAGAGCATCATGCTTGCCACCTCGACCAATCCCGCTGATCCCAACTCCTGGAATGAGCAAGGGATGATCTTCCAGCCCACACATGAAGGGGCAGTATGGGATACCGGAACATGGGCCAATTGCCGCGACCCGGATGTCATTTTGGTAGATGGGGTATATTATCTCTACTACACAGGCCAGGATGAGACGGGAGGAATTGTTGGCGTGGCCAGCGCGCCTGATCCTGCAGGGCTGTGGACAGACCTTGGGGCAGTTATTGAACCCACGCCGGGATACGTCTTTGAAAGTCCAATTGTCGTTCCCAATCAGGATTTCTTTTATCTGGTCTACCATAAAAACATCCCTGGACAATCTAAGGGTGTATATTCATTGATTAGTGAGTCACCCATTGGGCTATACCGCGAACCCATTTTGCTTTTCCCTGGATGGGCGCACGAAATCTGGCGGGATACCCAAGACAATTTGCGTATTTCTTATTTAACAAACAATACAGTCACCATCGCAACCCTGAGTTGGAACGAATTATTCCATCCCCCTCGCCCGTTTATTGGGGAGCAGGTGTATAATTTTTTTCTTCCGATCATGGTTCATGCGCAATAGTTTAGCAAATACTTTTTCCCGTTACATTCCACCGTTCGTTGCATCGATCCTCATTGGAGTTTTTGTTTATCTTGTTTATGGGGAGGGAGGGTACGACGATCCCTACATTACTTACCGTTATGCTGAAAACCTGTACGCTGGACTGGGCTTCGTTTACAACGCTGGCGAACGTGTCCTAAGCACGACCACTCCACTCTTCGCTCTAATACTTGCTGGGGTGCGCTTACTTTGGAGCAATCTCCCCCAAGCGGCGAACTTAATCGGTGTGGCAAGCCTGACTGCAGGTGCGCTCTTTCTATGGGATATCGCCAAAGGATGGGATAAGCCTGTTGCCGGATGGGCGGCTCTTGTTCTTTACCCCACTTTTGGGCTTTTAGTTCGGACACTCGGCTCAGAGACACCGTTTTACCTGGCCCTGTGTTTAGCTGCAATTGCCTTTTATCTGAGAAATAAAATCACAATAACGGCAACCTTGCTTGCTTTGGCTACTTTGACCAGAGGAGATGCTGTAATTTTAGCCGTCGTCCTGGCTATCGATTGGCTGATTAAACATCCGCTTAATTCTTTGAAAGACCTTCGGGCACTTCCTTGGACGGGGACGGCTATCGGAGCAGGTATTCTTATTGCCTGGACCGTATTTGCTGTACCTTATTTTGGCTCTCCCCTACCAGTTACGTTGGCCGCCAAGCGCGGACAGGGGTTAATGGAGATCAGTGAGGATTTTCTGCCTGGTTTCTTCGTCATCCTGCACCCTTACACACAAATCATCTATTTTTGGGTTGAATTGATTTTTCTGGCCATAGGGATTGTCTACGTCATTTGGCAGGAGCGTCCTTGGCTGCTGTTACTTGGCTGGGCTGTAGTCTATTTCATTGCGTACAGCCTGTTAGGAGTAACGCGCTATTTCTGGTACTATGCTCCACTTGTTCCGGCAATTGTAGGGATGATCGGATTGGGACTGGAGGCCGTTAAGGAGTGTATTCCACCCGCTCGGGCCGGACGCCGCTTCCTTGCGTGGGCATCGATCCTGACCCTGGCAGGGTTAGCAATTGCTCAGGGCATCCACTTGTTCCAGATACGTGATAACCTCGACCCGCGCCTTACAGCATATCGAATGGTTGGCGAATGGCTATCTCAAAACACCTCCCCAACGGTCGCAATCGGCACCCTGGAGGTAGGTGTGATCGGGTATTATGCCTCCCCGCGCCCAATAATAGACTTTGCCGGGCTTATCCAACCTGAAGTAGCAGACTTGTTCGCTCCTCAAATCACGTATCAAAATACTGCTATTTGGGCTATCACTATGTACAAACCCAGAATTCTCGTTTTGTACAGTGGCTCATTTCCATATTTAGAGCAAACCTTTGTTGCTGATAACTGCACCAGGGCAAAAAAATTCCCAGGCAAGGAAACAGGATATTCACAAGACCTGATCATTTACAAATGCCAGTATCCTTAAGGGCATTTGTTCGTTAAGTAATTGGCCGAAAGTAGCTTGAAAAGACACCCAAACACATCTTAAATTTCTGGTTCTTTGGGAATCGGCGGGGAGGTCCCCAGATTTTGGGGTGTGAGTGGGCTGTACACCCCACTCACACCCCAAAATCTGGCATTAACCACGGCAAATCCCAAAGAGCCAAATTTCTTTCAGCTAATCACTTAAGCAACTGAATTGTTTGGAAAAAGGTAAAATACTCTCTAGAAACCACTTGCACACTGCGTTATCATGAAATTCACGGCTGCTTCTATACCCGATGTTATTCTGGTTGAACCTCAAATCTTTGGTGACCATCGCGGTTTTTTTATGGAAACCTATCAGATAAAAAAGTTTGCCGAAGGAGGAATTGTGGCCGATTTTGTACAGGATAACCACTCCGGTTCGATGAAAGGCACCTTACGTGGGTTGCATTATCAAATTCGGCAGGCGCAAGGGAAGTTAGTACGGTGTGTAGCGGGTGAAGTATTCGATGTGGCGGTAGATATTCGCCGCAGTTCGTCCACGTTTGGCAAATGGATAGGCATCACACTCTCTGCCGAAAACAAACGGATGATGTGGGTTCCACCCGGTTTTGCCCATGGTTTTTACGTTTTGAGCAATTGGGGAGAACTGGTCTATAAAGCAACTGACTACTATGCCCCCGAATGGGATCGAGGAATCTTATGGAACGATCCGGTGATTGGCATCGAATGGCCTATCCCAGTCGCGGAAGAACCCTTGCTTTCCCAAAAAGATAAAGTAGCAAAATTACTTAAAGACGCAGACTTATTTGAATGAAGCACGAAAACCCCGAAGGTTTATCAATTTTTATCGTAACTACTCAGCCCAGAGTGGAAATTCATCTGCCTTAGCCTGAGCAGTTACTTTTTATCTTTGTGTTCCTTCGTACGCTTCGTGGATCAACAGGAGAAATATGCAAAACATACTCGTCACTGGTGGGGCCGGATTCATTGGCTCCAACTTCGTTCGTTACATGCTCGCCCATGAGCCGGACATTCAAATTGTCAACCTCGACCTACTGACCTATGCAGGGAGCCTTGAAAACCTGCGGGGTTTGTCCGATCCCGAACGGCACACCTTTGTCGAAGGGGACATCAATGACCGGGAATTGGTGGATTTGCTCATGCACAAGCACCGCATTGACACCATCATTCACTTCGCCGCCGAAACCCATGTAGATCGCTCGATTCACAACCCCGGCACATTCATTCAGACAAACGTCGTCGGTACATTCACCCTGCTAGAAGCGGCGCGGGCGTACTGGATCGTGGAGAATGTTTTCCCTAAAGAGGAAGTGCGCTTCCATCATGTCAGCACCGATGAAGTGTTTGGAAGCCTTGCCCCCACGGATCCGGCTTTCAACGAAGCCACCCCTTACGACCCGCGCTCCCCCTACTCCGCCAGCAAGGCCGCCAGCGATCACCTCGTGCGGGCGTATTTTCATACCTACGGCCTGCCCATCTCCATCACCAACTGCTCCAACAACTACGGCCCCTACCAATTCCCAGAAAAACTGATCCCGGTCATGATCCTGAACGCGGTGGCAGGCAAGCCCTTGCCTGTTTATGGAGATGGGATGCAAATCCGCGATTGGCTATACGTGGACGATCACAGCGAAGCCATCCGCCGCGTGGTCAAAAACGGGACTCCCGGAGAAACCTATTGCGTCGGGGGAGATAACCAGCCCCTAAACATTGAAATCGTTCAAACGATTTGCCACATCCTCGACGAACTCACTCCCGGCTCTCCCCACACCCCCCACGAATCCCTTATCGCCCACGTTGCCGACCGCCCTGGACATGACCGGCGGTACGACATTGACATCACTTGCATTAAGGCCGAACTCGGCTGGCAACCGATTGAATCCCTCACCACCGGTCTGCTCAAAACTGTGCAGTGGTATCTCGGCCATACGGATTGGGTTGAAGCGATCAAAAAAGAGAGCGATCTGGAGGGGTGGATGGAGCAGAATTACGCGAAGAGATAGCTTCAGTGTTCTGTATTCGGTAATCAGTATTCAGTTAAAAGTACTTTCTCCTGTATACTGACTGTCACCGGATACGGATTACTGGGAAAAGGAGACTGTGTGAAAGGCATCATCCTCGCTGGCGGCAAAGGAACCCGCCTCTACCCTATTACCATCAGTGTCAGCAAGCAATTGCAGCCCGTTTACGACAAACCGATGATCTACTACCCGCTTTCCATGCTCATGCTGGCAGGAATTCGGGAAATCCTGGTCATCAGCTCCCCGGACGCACTGCCGATGTTCAAAACCCTTTTCGGGCATGGCAGCCAGTGGGGGCTAAGTTTTTCGTATGCCGAGCAAGCCGAGCCGCGCGGGCTGGCGGACGCTTTCATCGTTGGGCGGGATTTTGTGGGAGATGATAATGTGGCGCTGATCCTGGGCGATAACATCTTCTACGGGCATGGTCTCCCCGCCCAATTGCGCCGCGCGGCCCAATTGAATGATGGCGGCCTCATTTTTGCCTACTCTGTCCGAGACCCGGAACGTTACGGTGTGATCGAGTTCGATGATGGTGGCCTTGCCCTCAGCATTGAGGAAAAACCTGCGAAACCAAAATCCAACTATGCTGTCCCCGGCCTGTATTTTTATGACAACCAGGTGCTGGACATCGCCGCCAATCTACCCCCTTCCGCACGTGGGGAAATCGAAATCACCGATGTCAACAAAACCTACCTGGCCATGAATAAACTGCGCGTCGAAGTGTTGGGACGTGGTACAGCCTGGCTGGATGCAGGAACGCATGAATCGCTACTGCAATCCTCACAGTTTGTCTACGCCTTGCAAGAACGGCAAGGGATGATGATCTCCTGCCCGGAGGAAATCGCCTACCGGATGGGTTACATCACCGCCGAACAGGTTCGGGCAATCGCCCTGGAGATGAAGGGGAATGAGTATGGGCAGTATTTGCTGCGGCTGGTCGAGCAAGATTTAGCGCATATGCCATTTCATCAGATAAAGTAAACTATGAACATTCTCCTCATCGGCAACACCGGACAGGTCGGCTGGGAACTTCAGCGCACACTCGCTCCTTTGGGCAATGTCACCGCCATTGATTACCCGGATATCAACTTAATGGACACGGACAATACCCGCGCGTGGGTACAGCGCGTCCAGCCGGATGTGATCGTCAACGCCGCTGCATACACCGCTGTAGACAAAGCGGAAAGCGATCTTGCCACCGCCCACGCCATCAACGCGACCGCGCCCGGTGTGCTGGCAGAAGAAGCGAAAAAACTGGACGCAGCGCTTATCCATTTCTCCACCGATTTTGTCTTCGACGGGCAAAAAACCACCCCCTACCTGGAAACCGACCCGGCCAACCCGCTCGGCGCGTACGGGAAAACCAAATTGGACGGAGAAATCGCCGTTGAGCAGGCGGGCACAGCCGCGATTACTCTCCGCACCGCGTGGGTCTACAGCACCCGCCGCCCCAGCTTCGTGACCAATACCCTCGAATGGGCACAGAAATTCCCCGAACTCCGCATTGTGACCGATCAGGCCGGCTCCCCGACGTGGTGCCGGATGCTGGCGGAAGTGACTGCGCTCATCATCGCGATAGGCGGGCGAAATC
>DATDOR010000553.1:0-9423 GCA_035293165.1 Anaerolineales bacterium
GGGGAGTTGCCGTCCGGGGGCAAAGACGGCTTTGCCGATGACGGCAAAGCCGACGCGGAGCATTTCGATGCGATGGATGAAGAGGGGCCGGCTGCTGTTGTTCTGGAGAGTGATTTTCCAGAGCAGGAGGGGATGATCCTGGGGGACGGCGAAGGTGAGGGTGGCGAGGAGGTGGGGATTGGGGAGGAATTGCAGGGTGTGTTGGCGGAGTGTGCCGTGTGGGGAGGGGATGGTTTCCGGTTCGAGGGCCAAAGCCATATCGGGGGATGACGAGTTATTGCCAGGGCAGGTAGGCTGTCATCCAGCGAAAGGGAGGATAGTAGGCGAGGCGATCCCAGGGGACGTAGCGGGTCACCATGGCAGGCAGGTTGTAGAGGAGGATGACGAACAGGAGAAGGACGGTGATGCGACCCACGAGGGGGGAGGCGGTTTTGATTTTTTGGAGTACCTGGCCGGAGAGGATGGCGAGAAAGGGGTAGAGGTGCAGCATATAGCTGGCTTTGATGGTGTCGCCTTTGTCGAGGGCGGGGTAGCGGACGAGAAACCAGAAGTATCCGGCCATCGAGGCGAGGATGATCAGGATGATGAGGGTATTCCCGGTGAGGGGAGGGTCAGGTTTCTGACGGAGAAAGCGTGCGAGGTGGAGAATGCCCAGGCCGAAGCCAGCGAGCAGCAGTGCAGATGGGAGGAGCGAGACGAAGTTGACCCGGCCTAAATATGGGGTGACATCAAATTTGTTGGTGACGAACCATTTCACAGGTGGGTTCTGTTCCCAAAGGGGTTGTTGGAAGGAGCCGACCAAAAATTGATTGTAGCGGATGTCGCGTCCAACGATGAGAAAGTAACCCCAGTAGTCCCCCCAAAGCTCGGAATAGAAGATAGGGATGAATTGGTTTGAAAACACGGGGCGAATGGGATGTGAGAAGAGCTGGTCGAGACCCAGGCTGAAATAAAATTCAGGGGGTTGGTTGGCGAGGGTAAAGGCGGCTTCGGAGGGGCGATTGAAGGCCGCCACAGTGCCGTAGCGCTCTAGTAAAGAGAGGTAAAACCAGCCTCCCACGACAAAGGCAATGACAAAACTGAGGATGAGGATGCCTGATGATGGCAGCCATTGTGACCAGGGGATTTTGAGTTTGAGGAGTAAGACAAAGACGGCCAGCGCGGGAAAGAGAAAGAATCCCCATTGCCGGGAGAGGACGCCAAGCCCCAGACAAACACCCAGGATGATCCCGATGAGGATTCGACGCCGTGACTTTAGAGGCGGCACGGCAGAGTTGGAAAGGAAGAGGTATAGAACCAGGCAAGTGCCTAGAATAGAAAAAAAGGCGACAAAGGGTTCTCCCCGCGCCATGGAGAAGGTCTTGTAGTAAACGGGAAGGATGCCCAACATTCCTAAAGCGGCCAGTTTCAGTCCTTCATCACCCGGGTGGAGAAGGTTACAGATTTTTAAGAGGGTATAGGTGACGCCGATAGACAGGATAACGTTTAACACCTGCCCCCATTTGGCAGCAGCCCACATACTGGAGGACTCGGCTTGGAGAACCTGGGCGGGAAGCAGGTAAGGCAGAGGCGGGGAGAAAAATTCTTCGCTATCCTCAAAATTTGGCAAGCGGCCATTTGCGATGGTTTCGATGTAACGAAAGTGTTCTTTTCCATCGTAATTGGCATCGGGGGCGTGGAGGATGACATTGAGCAAAACCAGACTGTTAACTCCTATGAAGAGGAAAAGCAGCCTGGCGCTGATGCCCTTGGTGGTTTGGAAGGGGGCGATGAGCGAGGTGATAAACGGAGCAACGCGCGGCAAAAAAAACGAGGAAGGTGGCATGTTTTCAAAAAAAACGGAGACCAGGAGGCCTCCGTTATTTGTGTTTGATCATGATGAGCTTGTTTTTTCCAGGGGTGAATTCAAACCGGGCTTCGTCCATCATCTGGTCAATGTAGAACAATCCCAGCCCACCTTTTTTACGCTCTTCAACAGGACTGCTGAGGTCAGGTTTCGGAACCTGGCCCGGGTCGAAGGGTTGACCATTGTCACAAATGACGATTTTGATGCCTGAAACAGTGACCTCACACGTACATTCGATGTCCCCAACATTTTCGCCCTGATAAGCATGTTCGATGATATTCGAGCAGGCTTCATCTACAGCAAGCTCGACACCGTAAACAGCATCTTCGCCAAGCCCGGCATTCCTGGCGGCTTTTTTGACAAATTTGCTGATTTTTTCGAGGCTCTCAAAGCGTCCAGGAAAGATCACGGTTGTCATGCAGTTTGCGTGGACATAACCTCATCGAACACAGGTTGGTGAGATGAGGGGTTAGGGATAAACTAGAAACTGCCAACAGCAGCGGTGAGATCATCGAAAATATCGAAATAATCACCCATCCCAACCAGATCGAAAGATTTGCGGATTTTTTCGTCCGTGTTGACCAGGACGAGTTTACCCCTTTGTTTTTTACATTTCTTCTGAGTTTCAGTGAGTACCCATAATCCTTTACTGGATAAAAAGTCTACTTCGCTCATATCAAAAACAATATTGTTTTTACCTGATTCGACGACTGCATCCATCGTTTCTTGAAGTTTGGGAGCGGTGTAGGTATCTACTCTACCGGTCATCTTGACCACGTCACAACGGTTGTATTGGGTGGTAGTAATTTCCATACTGGGCCTCTTGGAGAATTAGGATTTGATTTAGGGTTGGTTGGGAAAATCTTCGCGGTCAGTATATCATATAAAGCTAAGACGTTTCTGGCGCGAACATGGTGAAGATTTCACCAGTATCATTGACCAGTAAGAGATCTGGTTCACCCAGCAGCCATCCGGTTATGAAGATGTCTCCGCTGGCTCCGGCAGCATTGAGCGTTATTGCAAAGAGAATCAGCGGAACAACAGGCAGGGGCACAAAGATCAACGCGGACAATCCTCCCAACGACATCAGCACGAAAGGAGCGAGTCCGATGACCAGATATTGTTGACGCGGAATATACCAATCGGGCGCACCTGCAAAGGCGTACAAACCTCGAACCCCCAGCCGGGGAGCCTCGCCGGTGAACACGGAAAAAAACAGCCCATGAATCAATTCATGCAATACCAATACCAGCAAAAATGTGGCCATAAGTTGCCAAAAGGAGGCTCCTGCAACTTCATTTAAAGAGTCCAGGTCGCTTCGTATCCAATCCGCTATCGCGAAGAAAAGCCAGCCGTAAAGAAAAAAAGAAAGGATCGCGACCAGGTTAAGGAGTAAGGTTGCCCGGTGGTTTTTGGTCAAGTCTAATTGTCTTCGAGGGACGAATCCTCGCGGGAGCATTTTCGTGGGTTTAGGAGCGTGCATGCTTATTTTGTTCTCATCCCTGGGAAGTACCATTATTCGGCATATTTCCCGCCAAAAATGGAAGAGCCATTATTCATTATTCCGCAAAATACCGCGCTGCAAGGCTTTAGTGACGGCCTGGGTACGGTCACTCGCCCCTAATTTGAAGAGAATATTTTTGACGTGGGACTTTACTGTACTCTCGGTGATATTCAATTGCACACTGATCATTTGATTACTCATCCCCTCCTTCATCAGACGGATGATGTCCATTTCACGCGGACTCAGGCGGGGGTAGGTTTTTCGTTGCGCCAACTTTTGCGCCAGTTCGGGGGGAATCATTCGTTTTCCACTGTAAACGGCTTGAATCGCATTAATCAGGGTGCTTTGAGGCGTATCTTTGAGAATGTATCCCATCGCCCCTGCCTCCAGGCCGCGGAAAATGTCCTCTTCGCTATCATAATTCGTCAAGAGAATAAAGCGGGCCTCCGGGTGATCGTTCAAAATCGTAACCATTGCTTCCAGCCCATCCATCACAGGCATGTTAACGTCCATGAGTAGAATATCCGGGCGATATTTTTGGAACATGATCAAAGCTTCGGAACCGTTTGTGGCCTCACCAACCACTTGCATGTTCGGTTCCATACTGATCATCGAGCGCAACGCGACACGGATCATTGGGTGATCATCGCAGAGAAGGATACGAATAGGGTTAAGCCGGGTCATGGGTATTTCCTGAGAAGAGAACCTTGTATGATAGGATTGAATTCCACTGGTTCATGATACCACTTCGTTCGTTTTCTGATAATTGTATTTCGATAAAAATTTAAGATCGTCTTTAGTCAGGATCGCGTTTTTTAACAAATCCGGCCTGCGTTCCAACGTCCGAATCAGGGATTGTTCCCTGCGCCACCGGGCAATTTTGCCATGATCACCGGAGCGCAGCACATCTGGGACCGCCATCCCGCGGAATTCTGCCGGGCGGGTGTAGTGTGGGTATTCGAGCAGGCCGGTCGCGTGGGAGTCATCGGTAGCCCCATCGGGATCGCCCAACACGCCGGGGATCAGCCGGGTGATCACATCTACAAGAATCAGAGCGGGCAATTCTCCCCCTGTCAGGACGTAGTCACCGATAGAGATTTCATCCGTCACCAGACCCGTGCGGACCCGCTCATCCACCCCCTCATACCGTCCGCAGATCAACGTCAGTTGTGCATGACCGGCCAACGCTTGCGCGACTGCCTGTGTAAAAACTCGTCCCTGGGGGGTCAGGAGGACTATTGGGCCGGGAGGGGGCGCGCCGGGAGCCAGGCCGAGTGCTCCCTCTACTGCGGCGAAGATCGGTTCCGCTTTCATGACCATCCCGCCTCCTCCACCGTACGGTTCATCATCCGTCACGTGGTGTTTGTCCGTTGTCCAATCGCGGATATTATGCAAATGAACGTGGACGAATTCTCTCTCAATGGCGCGCTGTAAAATGCTGGTTTGCAGATAGGAAGTGAAAATTTCAGGAAATATGGAAAAGATATCAAACCGCATGGTTTCATTCTATGTCATAAAGGGCAAACCTGGCAAGTCATTCGGTTATACATTTGAGGCTTCGGAAGTCTTAAGGGGTATTTAGGCAGACGGATTTCCCCACATAACAGCTAATTCCGATGAATGAGATCAGCCAGGAGACTTCCGAAGTCTGGATGAGCATGATGTTTTTTGAATCCGTAGGGCAAATGTAGCCTATCCGTAACTTGACGCTGTTTCCCTGCGAATGGTAATATGGCCTTTGAGATGTATCTAAAAGGCAGTAAATGGCGTATGACCCGGCGTCGGCGCCATTCCAATCCGTTTGTGATCGCCATTCTGTTGGTGTTGATCGGCGCGAGCGTGTACGTGAACGAGGTTGTAGTCCCCGCCACTCCTCCCCTGTTCATCCCAACGCTCACGCCAACACGCAGTCCGGAGTCGTTTGTCAACGAAGCGCGGGATGCGTTCAATACAGGCAACCTCTCCCAAGCTGTTAAGCTGTATGAAGAGGCTATTCTGGTTGATCCCGGCAACCCCTCGATTTTTTTAGAACTGGCGCGGGTACAGATTTTTAACGGGGATTATGAAAGTGCATTGACAAACACGAAAAATGCCCAACTCCTTAACCCGAACAACCCACAGGCTCATGCGTTGCAAGGATGGGCTTTGTTTTTCCTCGATGATGATTTGGCCGCCGAAGCTGAATTTAAAGAAGCGCTGGCCCTTGATCCTGGCAATCCTTTCGCCCACGCGTTTTATGCCGAAATGTTGGCCTATGATGGTCAAATTGATCGTGCCATCGAAGAGTCCCGTGCAGCCATTGATCAGGCTCCCAATCTGATAGAGGTCCATCGGGCGCGTGGCATCGTTTTTTATTTGACACAAAACTACGTCGAGGCCGTTCAGGAATTCAAAGCTGCACTGGCTATCAACGACAATATCCCGGATTTATACATTTTACTGGGTTTGAACTATCGCGCGTTGGGAGATGCTGCCCTGGCGATTGACGCCTTTGGTGTGGCTGACGCGTTAAACCCTGCCAATGCCCAACCGGACTACCTGATTTCACGGACTTACTTCAACCAGGGTGAGTTCGCCAAAGCGGTTCAGTATGCCAAACAAGCCGTACAAAATGACCCAGATGATCCGTTTATGCACGCTGCTTTGGGTATGTCACTCTACAAAAACCGAGAATATGATCTCGCCATTCAAGAAATGGGGCTTGCGGTTCAAGAAATTCCATTGACGAGCGAGCAGTTCAATGTGGATTTGTATACCTTTTACGCCTATGCTTTTTTGCGGAGCAACCGTTGTGCGCAGGCCGTCCCCATCTTGCGGGCACTCCTGGATAATGTTCCTGAAAATGAGTTTGCTGTGATCAATGCGACGGATGGAATCGAATTGTGTGGAGATGGCTTGGAGCCAACTGCCACCCCCGATGGGGATGAAGCCGTCGCTGAGCCGACCGCGACTCCATAAAGCCTATGCATCTATCTGAAGACCATCTTACATTTCGTTCCCGGCGGGAGCGTTCCGACCCTTACCGGATGTTGCTCTGGTCCGCGCTGATCCTGGCCGGGTTATGGATGCTCGTTCAAGTGTTGAACGGGGAAGTTAGCGCCTTTGAACCAGAACCCACCCCCACCCGAACGGCGGGTTCATTCTCTCAGGAAGGGCAGGCTTTTTTTTCGGCTGGTAATCTGGACAAAGCAATCGAGGCCTACCAGGATTCAATCATTACCGATCCCAGTAATGCCCGACTACGAGCGGAACTTTCCCAAGTCCAGGTGTATTCCTCCGCCATGCTTACTACCGATGCTGAACGAAAAACCCGTCTGCAGGATGCTTTGACCAACATCAACCGGGCGGTGGAACTGGCCCCGCGCGACAGCTACGTCCACGCAGTGCGAGCCCTGGTCCTGGACTGGAACGCGAACCCTAACCTGGTCACACCCGAAGAACGAATTGATTTACTCTTCCAGGCGGAGAATGCGGCGGTTTTGGCACGCGAGTTGGATACCCAAAACGCATTAGCCCTGGCGTATTACGCGGAAGTTTTACTCGACTCGGGCAAACTCGTTTTGGCCGATGAGACGATCAATGTGGCGCTGGATGCGGACGACTCTCTGATGGATGTGCATCGCATTCATGGACAGGTGCTTGAAACTTACGGCCAATATTTCGACGCCATTGCGGCCTATCAAGAAGCTGCCAAAATCGCCCCGAACTTGACTTTTCTTTATCTTTATATCGGCTACAATTATCGCCATTTGGGACAACAGGCCCAATTAGTAGATGTAAATTCGCAGGTTGCAAGGGAACGTTTTGAGCAGGCTCTGGAAGCCTTTGCGCTTGCGGCCAGCATCAATGAGCAGATTGGCATCAAAGACCCATTACCTTACATGGCGATTGCCAAAACGTATGCCCAACAGGGCGAATTTTTCATCGCTTCCCGCAACGCCGAGAAAGCCTTAACGTTCAATCCTCAAAACCCGGCAGTGTATGGCCAGCTTGGGACGATTTATGTGCAAGCCCGTAATTACGAGACCGCTTTGCCAGCCCTGAAATGTGCTGTGCTCGGTTGCACCGCCGAAGAAAACGAAATTTCCCAAACTTTGATGGGTCAGGGCCTGGAAGTCCAGAGACTGCCCCTCACTTCGATTGAAGTCGCTTATTATTACGTATATTACGACTCGGTCTTGAGTGCTTTAAACAAATGTGATGAAGCGGCCTCGATTAAAAACCAGATCATGGCTGCTTATGGGACAGACCAGGTCATTCCGGGTATCATCGCTGAAAATAGCGAAATCTGCCGCATCCTGGCGGGAACCAGCCCGTGAGGGGAGGTCGCCAGATTTTGGGGGATGAGTGGGGTGTACACCCCACTCATCCCCCAAAATCTGGCATTAACCACGGTAAATCCCAAAGAGCTATAAGTTCTATCCCTCGGGGAAATGTCAGAATTTTATAAGAATCCCATTTCCCCTTCCCTTGACTTCCCTTTCAAATCTGAGTATCATACCCCCGATTTAGCACTCGTGTCCAATGAGTGCTAAATCGTGAATAAAGTAATTCCATTCTATACTTTTGACAGGAGGTCAAAATGTCTCTTTCACTCAAACCCCTCGGCAATCGTGTCGTTGTGGAACCCATCGAGCAGGAAGAATTGACTGCCGGTGGCATTATTCTCCCCGAAACTGCGAAAGAAAAACCCCAACGTGGGAAAGTGCTGGCTGCCGGGCCTGGTGACCGCAATGACAAAGGGGAACGCATCGCCCTCGATGTCGCCGAAGGTGACACCGTTCTGTTCGCAAAATATTCAGGAACCGAAATCAAAATGGATGGCAAAAAACTGCTCATCCTGCGCGAAAGCGACATCCTGGCCATTGTGACTGGCTAATCTCAATTTTGACTATTTTTACGGAGGATTTTTCCTATGGCTAAACAACTTGTATTTTCCGAAGAGGCTCGCCGGCGCCTGCAGGTCGGGATTGATACCCTTGCCAAAGCCGTTACCACTACCCTGGGGCCCAAAGGCCGCAACGTCGCCCTCGACCGCAAGTTCGGCTCGCCCACTATTACCCACGACGGTGTGACCGTTGCAAAAGAAATCGAACTCGAAGACCCCTATGAAAACATGGGTGCACAGCTGCTCAAAGAAGCGGCGACCAAAACCAACGACATCGCTGGTGATGGCACCACTACCTCGACCGTCCTGGCGCACTCCATCGTTACCGAGGGCCTGAAATCCCTCGCCGCTGGCGCCAACCCCATGTTGGTCAAGCGCGGCATCGAAGCGGCCACCAAAGCCATCTCTGACAAAATCAGCGAACAGTCCATTGCGATTAGCACCAAAGATGAAATGGGCAACATTGCCTCCATTTCTGCCCAGGATCGTGAAATTGGCGACCTGATTGCTGAAGTGTTCGACAAAGTCGGGAATGACGGTGTTATCACCGTTGAAGAATCCCGCGGCCTGCAATTCGAAACCGAATATGTTGAGGGGATGCAATTTGACCGGGGCTACCTCTCCTCTTATTTCGTTACCGATCCTGAACACATGGAAGCGAACATCTCCGAACCTTATCTGCTCATTCACGACAAGAAAATTTCCGCTGCCCAGGACATCGTCCCCATCCTGGAGAAACTCGTCCAGATCGGCAAGCGTGAACTGGTCATCATCGCCGAAGACATTGATGGAGAAGCTCTGGCGACCCTCGTCCTCAACAAACTGCGCGGGATGCTGAACGTGCTCGCGGTGAAAGCTCCTGGATTTGGGGATCGCCGCAAGGCCATGCTGGGTGACATCGCTGTCCTGACCGGTGCAGCCGTTATCTCCGAAGAAACCGGCCGCAAACTTGAAAGTGTTACCCTGGCCGACCTCGGCCGTGCCGAGAAAGTTCTCTCCTCTAAAGATGACACCACGGTTATCGGCGGAAAAGGCGATACCGCACAGATCAAAGGCCGCATTGAACAAATCCGCGTGGAGATTGAAAAATCCACCAGCGATTACGACAAAGAAAAACTCAACGAACGGCTCGCCAAACTGGCGGGCGGCGTGGCTATCATCCGTGTCGAGGCTGCCACCGAGACC
>DATDOR010000554.1:0-3337 GCA_035293165.1 Anaerolineales bacterium
GAAAAAATGGTGTCCGCAGGGGGTGTACACCCCCTGCGGACACCATTTTTTCGGATAATCCCCTCACCAAGTGAACGGTTACACGATTTCTTAGAAAAGCGACAATGACCCTGAATATTTTGGCGTTTTTCGCCCGAAAAGACATAAACGATTTCTTAGAAAAGCGACAATGACCCTGAATATTTTGGCGTTTTTCGCCCACCCCGACGACGAAACGATGTTCATGGGCGGCGCCCTCGCCCTCCTCGCCCGGCAGGGCGCGCATGTCCACTACGTCTGCGCCACGCGCGGCGAGGGAGGAGAAACCGGCGAACCGCCCATTTGCACCCTCGAGGAACTGGGCGATGTCCGCGAACAGGAACTCGTCTGCGCGGTCGGAGCCTTGCGCGGGCGCAGCCTCACCTTTTTAGGCCACGTTGACCCCCGCGTCGGCCCAGACGATGAACTCTACCCCTTCACTGACAACCTTACCCACCTTGCCGGACAAATCGCCGCCAGCATCAAACAATTTGACATCCACGTGGTGCTCACCCACGGCTCCAACGGCGAATATGGTCACCCCGCACACGTCCTCTGCCATCAAGCCGCCGTCGCCGCCGTCCTGTCCTTCCCCGAAGAAACCCGGCCAGTACTTTACACCGCCTCCGCTAGTTTCCTCGATCACCCCTACCCTCGTCTGACCAACGCAAACGACCCCGCTCACCTCATCCTCGATCTCACTCCCGTCCTCAACAAAAAGACGGGCGCCGCCCTATGCCACCGCACCCAACACGCCCTGTTCGTCCGCCGCCGCTCTGAGCAGGAAGGCCGCCAACTGACCGTCCCCGAAATCATCCTCCCCGTCGAAGGCGTTCATCGCCTGCTCCCCGCCTGGATGGGCGAACCGGATGACCCCGTTGCGGAAATGCTCGTGCAAGCCGGAGCAAGGATGTCAGAGGTATAGGTGACAGTCACTGCCCCTAACAGAGATATGACCGCTAAGACTACCTGGGACGGCCAACCCATCAGCCAGGAAAAACCGCATGGAGTCACCATCGTCCTTTACCGGCGCGACGCAGGCAGGCTGGAATTTCTCATCCTGCACCGCACCTACGCAGGCCCGGATTACGAAGGCGACTGGGCCTGGACACCCCCGTCCGGGGCGCGCTACCCTGGCGAGGACGTGGACACCTGCGCCCGCCGGGAATTGTTCGAGGAAACGGGCCTGGAACTCACCCCCACCCTGACCGATTGCGGCACAGAAGAATGGTGGGTGTACATGGCTGAAGTTTCACCTAATGCACAAATCCAACTCAGCGTGGAGCATGACCGGTATGAATGGCTGACTCCGGAAATCGCTGCACAAACCTGTACCCCCGAGGTCGTCGGGAACCCCTTACGCGAGATAGGCCGTCTATCGGGAAATGATAAGCTATAAAGAGTTTTCCATGAAAATCACCCGTCCTTTCCTCCTCCTTCTTTTTTTATTCACCCTTATGCGACCAGACTTTGCCGCGGCCTGCGATTTTTTCCCTATCCCTTTCTTTCTCGAGTCCTTTTCTTTTGACCGGACAGATTTACCGCCTGACATTGAGGTTAACGGGACTATCAACGATCAAGTTGGCTTCGAGTCCTGGGGGGTATTGGAATTTGTCAATCAAACCGACTCCGCCTTACTCCCTATCTCCGGCTATGGTAGCAAACCCATTGATTTTCAATCAAAAAATAACACCGGGCAGGTTCGCCCCAAAAACATCACCGTCCCCGAACCCCATACCGTCATCTTATTGCTCGCCACGAATGGAGAAATTCACGAACTGCCGGTCAGCATTTCCTACGAGATCAATCCCGACCGATGATTCCCCTCACCCACGCCCAACTCACCACCCTCAAGCCTCGTTTCCTCCCTGACCGGCCTGGCCCGCTGATCGGCCTGCACGTCATCCACACCGGGCACGGGCACGCCTGGGCGGATTGCTGGCCTGATGACCCCCGCGCGATCCTCACTGAAACGGCAGGCAACTACTCCCTCACAGGCGACCCGAACGCGCTTACCTCCGATAGCCTGCGCCCGCACATTTCCGGTTTTGTCGAAGCTCCGGAGACTTTCCTGCCCCTTCTGTGGGAAACGTTCCCAGACCTGGTGGTGTGGGATCGAGTGATTTACCAGTTGGACAGCGAACCGCGTTTTGCTGCCCCGCCTGGGTTCGTCATCCGGCGATTAGAAGCGGACGACGTGCCTCACCTGGCCAGGTTGAGCACAGAATCCAATTGGATAACCAAAACCTGGAACGGGGTGGAAAACATGGCAAAGAGTGGGTACGCCTGGGGCGCGTTTGCGGAGGGGAAACTGGTTTCGGTGGCAAACACATTTTTCGTTGGGGAACAGTACGAAGACCTGGGTGTCGTCACCGAGCCAGAGTCTCGCGGGCGGGGGTTGAACGCCGCGTGTGCTGGGGCGATGTGCACGGACATCATCGGGCGCGGGCGCATCCCAAGCTGGAGCACTTCGCCGGACAATCTCGCCAGTATGCGCGTGGCAGAGAAGCTGGGATTTAAGTTGGAGCGGCGGGATGTGTTGTATGTGGCGGGAATCCATGTTCCCAAACCGCCATCGTCATAAATTGGGGTAATCCTTCGTTACTGGCAAACCTCCCCCTACATTTTGCCTTACCCGGTCGGAGACAGTTATCCGCTCTACCAGGGCAACTGCACCCTGGGCGGGCATCACGGGGTATACCGGTACAGTTACGATTTCTTGATGGATATCGGCACGGTGGTGACCGCCGCGCGGGACGGGACCGTGTTTGAAGTCCGAACCGGCAGCCAGGATGGGGGCGAGACAGACAATCTGGTCAAAATCCAGCACGAGGACGGGATGATTTCCGCCTACGCCCACCTGCACGACGCGATGGTCGAGGTGGGTGATCGCGCCGAGGCTGGCGATCCCATTGCGTGGAGCGGGAATATGGGAAAAACCTTGGGAACGCCTCATCTGCACTTTCAAGTTTCAATGTGTTCCGAACCCATTCACTGTGGGACTCTGCCGGTGACGTTTCGGAATACGGAGCCAAATCCCACTGGCTTGGAACAGGGGCAAGCGTACACTGCACTTAAATATACAAACGGAGATTAGAGATTGGAGACTTGTCCTGAACCTGGTCGACGGGCTGGAGATTTGTGGGTTTGCCCAAAATGCGGGAATACGTTCACAAGTCCCAACATGCGGCATTCCTGCGGGCAGTATGTGTTGGAGGCGTTATTTTCCCGATCAGAGCCACAAGTACTGGAACTGTGCCAGCGGTTGATTGCGCTGGTGCAAGAGGTTTGCGGCCCGGTAACGGTGATCCCGCAGAGG
>DATDOR010000555.1:0-3162 GCA_035293165.1 Anaerolineales bacterium
ACTGGTCGGGTTCTTCGTTTGGGCGCACCACATGTTTGTTTCCGGGATGGATGAGTATCTTCGGATTCCCTTCATGTACACGACCATGCTGGTGGCGGTTCCGACTGGTGTGAAGTTCTTCAGTTGGGTGGGGACACTCTGGCAGGGCAAATTGAGCTTTCCAACACCCATGCTGTTTGTACTAGGCGCAATTACGATCTTTCTGCTCGGTGGTTTGAGCGGGCCGCCAAACGGAACCGTCTCAACGGATCTCTATTTACACGATACATACTGGGTTGTGGGCCATTTCCACGCCACCATGTTTGGCGGATATGTGTTCCCGTTCTTCGCGGCCTTATATTATTGGTGGCCGAAAATCACCGGTAAAATGTACAACGAAACCCTGGGCAAAATTCACTTCTGGCTGATGTTCCCGGCCTTTTACGTGCAATCACTCGGCCAGATGTGGGTTGGTCTGCTCGGGATGCGTCGCCGGATCGGGGATTACGACCCCGCGATGGGGCTTGAATTCGGCCACTTGTTGATTACTATTGCAGGATATGTGATTGGTCTCTCAGTGCTTATTTTCCTGTTCAATGCTATCCAGAGTTTGCGAGTGGGAGAAAAAGCTGCCAGTAACCCGTGGGGGTCCCGCTCGCCTGAATTTCAGATCCCATCGCCCGTGCCGGTGCATAATTACGAGCAGCCTTTTGCAGTAATCGGTGAGCCTTATGACTATGGTTTGCCAGGCTCAGTATACGTCAACATAGGATCGGCCCCGGCAGGAGATTAATCTTCCTGAGTAGAAAAATAGCCGAAAAAAAGGTGTGCGTGGGGGTGTACACCCCAACGCACACCTTTTTTTCGGGTCATTTCCATTCTGGGCTGAATAGTTACAAAAATAATAGGATTATCCATGGAAGAAAAGAAAATCAAACCGGACTACAGTGTCAACCAATTGGTGTTAATCATTCTCGCGATTTTAACACTTGGCGAGTATTTCCTGGGAGTTATTGCCACTATCAACATCGCCGGTGTGATGTTGTTGTTCGGCATTGCAAAGGCCTTTTTCATTGTCAAGGATTACATGAACATCGGGCGCCTGTTTTTCGGTGAGGAGAATCATTGATGAGCACGCATTCCGACTCTCTGGCCGAATACCGCAGCAAGTCAGTCAACAACCGGATGGGACTGTGGCTGTTTATCTTCTCCGACTCGTTCGTTTTTGCAGGTTTATTCATCGCCCGGTTCAACTTGATGCCCGACGCGCGCCCGGAACTGAACCAGTTGCTGGGCCTGATCGTCACCGCCGTTCTGCTCGCCAGCAGCGTTTTGATGAACCGGGCGGAAATCGCCATCGGCGCGGGTGATCAAAAATCATTTCTGCGAAACACCCTGCTAACGATGGTGCTTGGTACCATCTTCCTCGTGGGTGTTGTTTTTGTGGAATGGCCGCTAGCCGCCCAGCACATCTCACCCCGTGAAGGCGTCGCCGGAAGCATTTTCTACACGATGACCGGGTTCCATGCCTTCCATGTATTGACCGGCGTGATCTTCCTCTTCATCGTCTGGAACAATGGCCGCAAAGGCATGTACACTACCGAACGGCACTTTGCCGTAGAAGCCTGCGCCATTTATTGGCACTTTGTTGACGTGGTATGGGTCTTCTTCTATCCGGCTTTGTACCTGATCGGTTCGAATATCATTGGCGGTTAGATGCCTGGGCGAAAAACACAAATGAGGAGTGTGTGGGAGGGTGTGCGTCCCCCTACGCACTCCTTTTTTTCGGACTAATCTCCTTCCTGGCTGAGTAGTTACAAAGTTTTTTCTGATGATATGAAAGTGCGTACCTTTTTCTTCTTAGGATTAGGCATCCTGTTGGGGGTCTTGCTGATTGCCGTCGTCAGCACGCAATCCGCCCAACCTCCCGAATTTCAAGGCTCAATGATCGAGCCGCCCACCCCGGCCAAAGACTTTCTTCTCTACGATCAAAATGGTCAACCTTTCCGCCTGAGTGATCAGCGCGGGAAGGTTATTTTGCTGTTTTTTGGATATACCTTCTGCCCCGACATTTGCCCGGCGACGCTGGTTGCTTTCAAAAAGATTCGCGAATCTTTGGGCGGGCAATCCGATCAAGTGGCCTTCGTTTTTGTCACAGTTGATCCCGATCGGGACACCCCCGAACAACTCAAAACCCACCTGGCGTTGTTTTCACCGGACATTTACGGACTCACCGGCGGCCCGGATGAACTCGAACCTGTATGGGCTGGTTATTTCGTTGACCCTCAAAAATTGCCAGATGCAGGCACAGCCGGATATCTGGTTGAACATACGGGCAGGGTGTATGTGATCGATCAGCGAGGGGATTTACGCCTGACCTTTCCCTTTGGGATGAGTTCCGAAGAGATGCTACAAGATGTGAAAAGCCTCCTCGATGAAAAATAACCAGTCTCCAATTTCCAATCCCTAATACCCAACCCCTATGGACAAAGCCATTCTACAATCTGCCCTCCGGCGCGGCGTCTTCATTCTCATCATTTCCTTTGTGTTCGTATTCGCCTTTAGCGAGATCGCCTATGCGCTTACACGAAGCGGCGAGGATCGAGACCCGCAAGAAATTATCCTGGTAATCCCTACGGGGACTGCTGAAAAGGTCGCCGCAGGCCAGGCCGAACCCTCTATTCCCCAGGAAATGAATTTTGTCGTCGGAGACACCCTTATCGTCAAAAACGACGATGCTGCCGACCACCAACTCGGCCCGCTTTTCATCCCGGCCGGGACGAGCGCCAACCTCCCCTTGCAAAAAGCCAGCCATTTTGAATACGACTGCTCCTTCCAGCCAACAAATTTCTTCGGTATCCAGGTTCGCCAGCAAGCTACCTTCAACTTTCGCTTCTTCGCCATTGCCTACGCTACCCCGGCAACGGCGGTTTTTCTCTACGTGTACAGCATTGCCGCGTTTCCGTTCAAGAAACCAGTGAGGAAGGATGAAGTGACGAAGTGAAATCCACTTTATCACGCCATTAACTCCCTATGCTCACGCAATTATTTTCCCGCAAACGGTGGTGGACTACCCTCCTCGTCCTTGCGGCGATGGGTGTGATGATCCGCCTGGGCATTTGGCAATTGGATCGGCTGGAGCAGCGTCGGGCTTTCAACGCCCATGTGTTAGCTGGACAGAAC
>DATDOR010000556.1:0-4335 GCA_035293165.1 Anaerolineales bacterium
AACACGGGGCCATCCCGTCCGAACATATTTGCATCGCCTATGTCCCCCAACGGAGCCAGTTAGACCTGTCGTTTCCGGTAACGGTCGAGGATGTAGTGATGATGGGACGGGTGCGGCAGATCGGGCTGTTCCGCCGCCCGCGCAAGCAGGATTGGGAATACGTGCGGGTGAGTCTGGAGCGGGTCAACGCGGTGGATCTGGTAAAACGACAAATTGGGGAACTTTCCGGGGGGCAGCAACAGCGCGTGTTCATCGCCCGCGCCCTGGCTCAGGAAACGGACTTGCTGCTCCTGGACGAACCCCTCACCGGATTGGATGTCCCCAGCCAGGAGAAAATCTTCGAGATTTTGGCGAATCTCCGCCCAGACGGAGTGACAGTGCTGGTCGCTACACATGATTTGCACCTGGCGGTGGAGCGCTTCGACAAGGTGATGCTGCTCAACAAGCGGATGCTTGCTTTCAGCCCGGGAGGGGAGGTCATCACCCCCGAAAATCTGCTTGCCGCGTACGGTGGGCACATCCATCAATTTGGAGAGAGTGGCGCAATGGTGATTGATGATTGCTGTGGGGAAGGAGAGGAAGTGCATGGCGTGGTTGGTTGATCCCCTGCAATTTGGCTTTATCACCCGCGCGCTTGTGGGGGCGATCATTGTTGGGATTGTCTGTTCTGTGTTGGGAACGTATGTCGTTTTGCGCGGGATGGCGTTTTTTGGGGATGCGCTCGCCCATACGATCCTGCCGGGGGTGGTAATCGCCTTTCTACTCGGTTGGCCACTCGCTGTCGGGGCATTAATTTTCGGGGTATTGACTGCGGTGGGGATCGGTTTCCTGACTGAGCGAGGGACGTTGAAAGAGGACACGGCAATTGGCGTGATTTTTGCCGGGCTGTTTGCTTTGGGCGTTGCACTGTTATCCGCCTCCAACAACTACACGATTGACCTCGCTCATTTCTTGTTCGGGAATTTATTGGGGGTATCTATCACAGACTTGTGGGTAATTGCTGGGCTGGGTGCGGTAATTCTTTCCACCATTTACTTGTTTTACAAGGAATTCTTGGTCATCTCCTTTGATGAAGTGCTGGCCGTCACGCTTCGTCTCCCAACCACTTTTTTACGCTACTTGATGCTGGTCTTAATTGCCGTGACGATTGTCACCGCCCTGCAAGTGGTGGGGATCGCTCTCATGCTGGCAATGTTCGTAACCCCTGCGGCAACCGCGTCGCTCTTGACCCGTCGCCTCCCTACGATGATGGCCGTTGCTGCACTGATTGGGGCGTTTTCCGGAGTCATAGGCGTGTATGCGTCTTTTTACCTGAATGTTGCTTCGGGAGCAGCAGTGGTGCTGGTCGCGACGCTGATTTTCATCCTGGTCTTTTTATTTGTGCCCGGACGCGGGTTTTTCTGGCGTCGGGTTTAGAAGTTGAGTATGGCTACACAATCCGACATCCTGTCTAACACCCTGACCCATAACGGCCATCGGTTGACCCCTGCCCGGCAAATCATTATTGAAACGCTGGTAGACAGCGGCGGGCATATCACTGCCGACGATTTGGCGTTGCAAGTCCAGGCTGCTGCCCCGCACGTTGGACGGATGACGGTGTATCGCACGCTCGACTTGCTTACCGAGTTAGGACTCACCCGCCCTATCTTCCAGGGAACCGGGGCCGCACACTACATTCTAATGGTAGAGGGGAATCACCATCATCTCATCTGCACGCGCTGCCATAACGTCATCGAGTTCGAAAACTGCACGGCTGACGAGCTCATCCAACAACTCGCCGCCCAGTTCAACTTTTCGATTCAGAGCCATTTATTAGAGATTCATGGGATTTGCCAGGCCTGTCATGGGTAAGCGTATAATTACAGTGTGCTTCAAAAATCGTCCCTGTTCAAAAAAATTCTGACGTCCGTTTACCAAATTGCCGTTGCCGTCGCTTTGGCGCTTGCAGGGGTGTTCTCATTTTGGGTGGGCAACGCTTGTTGCAAACCCTGGCTACCAATCCTCAAACCATTGTAGATAATCTCTCCACCTTCACCACCATATTTCTTGGCATTTTCATCGAGGCTTCGCCGTTTCTGTTGCTTGGCACCCTGGCTTCCGGTATTGTGGAAGTTTTTTTCAGCCAGGAAGATATGATTCGCCTGGTTCCGCGAAACCCGATTGGTGGCGCGCTGTTTGGCAGCCTGCTTGGTTTCGGGTTTCCAGTGTGCGAGTGTGGGGTGGCGCCTCTGACCCGACGATTGATTCGCAAGGGGATTCCGCCCCACGTCGGGATTGCGTTCCTGCTCGCTTCACCGGTGGCGAATCCGATTGTGATTGCGAGCACGCTGCTCTTTTTGCGGGGGTTCGAGCGGCGGACAGTCCTTTATCTGATTGCGCTGCCACTGATGATGGTGATATTGGCAGCGGTGATTATCAATCTATATTTTCCGTTATAACTCATGTGCGACGCATTTGTACTGGCGAAAACCTGAAAGTTTAGCACCTCAAATGCGTCGCACATGGAACAGACATGATTCCACGACTTTACCGTACTTTCCAAATGCTTATCCTTGCTGCGCTGGGTCTGTTTCTGGCGCAAAAACTGATCACCGGGACGCTGTATTACTACATCAACGAGCGGTTTTTCGCGTTGGTGTGGTTGGGTGCAATCGGATTCCTGAGCCTGGTCGTGATCCTGTTCCGGGCGCGGGCCAGTGCGGGTGTTCATGATCATGCACACGATCACGACCATGATGAGCACGAACACGAGGGGGATGGAAAAGGGGCGCGCTGGGCGCTGTTCCTGGTGGCTCTCCCGGTTTTATTGGGGTTGTTGATCCCGGCCAGCCCGCTCGGAGCCAGTGCGATTTCTAATCGCGGGATCAGTACCAACGCCCCGTTGTCGTTTGACGCAACCGGCATGGTCGCCGGATGGGCAATGGGTGGTGTTCAATATCAAACCAGAGGACGCTCCGACTGGGAATCAGTTTTGGTTCATGCCATTCGATATGACATTCGGCCAGATCATTGCGGCGGACACGAGTTACGCGTATTACAACTATCACTGGGATGACTGGAGCCGGGCATTAGTATACCAACGGCTCAAATCAGGGGATTCTTCCGTCCAACCGGAGATTATGGTGTGGACGATGGACAGTTGGGTGTCTGAGACTGTGGTGGTGAACGGGACGAATCCGGGTTGGCTTCCCTAATTCATAATTCCCAACAGTACACAGAGGGCAAAGTGTATTACAGAGGGATACATCTTTTCTTGATTTTTTTGTTAACGGCACTGGTTTTGACCTGGCCACTCGCACTGCACCTTCCTACACACCTTCCGATAGGAACAGAACCGGCAGCAACCCTGCCGTTGCTCAATCTTTGGACACTGATTTGGAACGCCCAACGGCTCGTCCACGGGTATGCGGGGTACTGGGATGCCCCGATTTTTTATCCTGAAACGGACACCTTCGCCCTTTCCGATCCGCAGCCGCTTACCGCCCTTCTCTTTGCCCCACTCTATTTCATTTCCGAAAATCCTGTTCTTGTCTATAATGTGGTGTTATTGATTTTCCTGGTGTTGAATGGGGTGGCTGGGGTGAAGTGGGCGATGCTTTGGGCTTCTGATGTCGCCGAATCGAATTCGTCGTCTGGCACACGAAACCCGTTGAAACGGATTGGGGAGGCAATGCGTTTCAACACACTTTGCGTACCAGATACCGGTTTCAACCGCTGCGCGGGGGGAATCCTGACCGGGCTATTTGCCCAAACCCTGCCGTTTGTCACTCGCGAGTGGGGCGTGTTGCAACTGACCGCACTTTTTCCCGCGCTTTTCGCCCTTCAAGCACTCATCCGGTTTGGCAAATCCCCTACCCTGCGCGCCGCCCTCGCGCTCGGTGGATGGACGGCGGCCACATTCCTCACCTCCAGTTATTATGGCCTGTTCCTGCTCCTCTTTCTTCCCCTGGGCGGCTTGATTTTCGCCCGGCGGGAACACTTACAGCTTCGCCCGATCCTGCATGGATTGACCGGAGTTGTCCTTGCCGGATGCCTGCTCGCGCCAGTGCTTCCCACCCAGGCCCGATTGACGAGGGATTACCAACGCAGTGCGCGCACCATTCAGGGAAACAGTGCGCAACTTGTGGACTATCTTCGGCTGGATGGGAAGATGTGGGGAAACGGACAGATACCCTGGCTCCGAACATCAGGCGGATCAGGGCAGAAACTTTACCCTGGCACAGCCCTCCTGGTTTTGGAAGGAGTAGGCGCCGTGGCTGGACGCCGTCGCCACCTGCGCGGGGTGATCTTCTGCGTACTGGGCGCATTGCTTGCGTTCGGGATCAGCTTTGGGCT
>DATDOR010000557.1:0-4011 GCA_035293165.1 Anaerolineales bacterium
AACAACCCAAATGAACGCCCCGAAGATATAAATGTTCGTGACACGTTAAGGATTCAAGCAAATTACCCTAAAGAAGATGACAGCACGACAATTTACAGACAAATTGAGGCAGATTTAATTGAGGAGATTTATCATGAAACAGATACAAACGGAGAATTAAAACAAAAAATACGGGCCCCCCAAAACCTACCCAATTCAGGGGCTGAGGTATTTGAGGCAAGTTCCGATGAAACGGTTTTTGCTTTGGGGTTGATTGAAGATGAACAATCAGGTTTGTACCCCACTCACACCCCAAAATCTGGGGACCTCCCCGCCGATTCCCAAAGAACCAAGATAAAGGGGCGGGTTTGACACCCGCCCCTTTGATATAATTGAGAGCGTACTGTCATTTTTAGGAACGCCGTTCCTTCTATAGCACTTTTGAATGTAAAAGCCCTCAGAAAGGAACGGCGTTCCTCGTTATCACCAGGAGAATCTATGTCCACATTAATGTCTTCCCTACAGACGACCCTCAAAGGGTACGCGACGTACCGTGGCCGGGAAGGACACTTTAGTTTTGTGCTCCACCGGTTGACTGGGTTGGGCACCTTGCTGTTTTTAATTATTCATATTTTGGATACATCAACGGTGTACTTCATCCCTGATCTTTACCAACATGCCATCGCGTTATACCGCTCTACCCCTTTTATGCTCGGCGAAATTGCGCTTGTGTTTAGCGTCATTTTTCATGGCGTAAACGGCTTGCGAATTGCTTACCTGGATATGCGGAAACCGACCGGGTGGCAAATCGAGAGCCAGCGAAAATCCGCGCGAGCGACGTTGGTGATCAGCATTATTCTGTGGTTGCCTGCGGCAGGGTTGATGGGATACCACCTGCTTCACAACAATTTTGGGATGTTTAATTAGGAGGAAACCAATGTCTGTACGAACCATTACCCCACCCAAAAATTTTGAAACCACCGCCTGGAAATGGATGCGTTACAGCGGTGTCCTGCTGATCCCGCTTGTGTGGATTCACGTTTTGATCCAGGATGTTTTGGTCGGCGTTCATGCGATTGATTTTGATTATGTTGTTTTGCGTTGGAGCATGATCGGCTGGCAGGTATATGACATTTTATTGCTGGCCTTCGCCTTCGCTCATGGCATGAATGGCCTGCGCCAGGTCGCGAATGATTTTATTCACGATCAAAAAGCACAAAAGACCGTTGCCTGGGTTATCCTTGTTCTCTGGTTGATCATATCCATCATCGGTGCGGTTGCGATTATCGCTTCTTCGTCGAAACATCTCGCAGCAATTCAATAGGGAAAACAACATGGCAAAAACACACGAATTTGAAGTCGTAATCGTTGGAGCGGGTGGAGCCGGACTGATGGCTGGTCTGTATGCTTCTCGCGGAGCAAAGACGGCTGTCCTCAGCAAGTTGTATCCAACCCGTTCACATACCGGGGCCGCACAGGGGGGAGTTGGGGCAGCCCTGGGAAATATCGAAGAAGATCACCCCGATTGGCACACGTTTGACACTGTAAAAGGCAGTGATTATCTCGGTGACCAGGACGCGATTGAGTTTATGTGCGGTGAAGCTGTTCCCATTGTTTATGAATTGGAACATATGGGACTGCCATTCTCACGCACACCAGAGGGCCGAATTGCCCAACGTCCTTTTGGCGGGCACACGAATAACTTGACGAAAAAACCTGTCCACCGAGCCTGTTATGCCGCGGACCGTACAGGCCACATGATCCTGCAAACGCTTTACCAGCAGTGCATCAAAAACAACGTGACGTTCTTTGACGAGTATCACGTTGTGGACGTAATCATCGAAAATAAGACGGCAGCAGGTGTGGTTGCAATTGAGTTATCTACCGGCGAATATCATGTCTTCCGCGCGAAAGCGGTCGTCTTTGCAACGGGTGGACATGGGCGTGTCTGGAGCATTACGTCCAATGCTTATGCTTACACAGGGGATGGGATAGCGATCACAATGCGGCGCGGTATCCCCGCGGAGGACATGGAATTCTTCCAGTTTCACCCCACAGGAATCTTCAAGCTGGGCATTCTGATCACCGAAGGGGTGCGCGGCGAAGGCGGTGTTTTGACTAACAATAAGGGTGAGCGGTTTATGGATCGTTATGCACCTACCGCCAAAGACCTGGCTTCCCGCGATGTCGTCAGCCGGGCGATGTTCCTGGAAATGAAAGCGGGAAACGGCATCAACGGGCGAAATTACTTGCATCTTGATGTCCGCCCAGAAGTTGTCAACAAGTATGCCGACCTGGACAAGCGCACCCGCCCGGATGGTACTCCTTATCGTGTAACAGGTGAAGAAATTCTCTCCAAATTGCCAGACATTATTGACTTTTGTAAGACCTACCTGGGCGTTGACCCCATCAAAGACCCCATGCCCGTACAACCCACCGCGCACTATGCGATGGGGGGGATTCCGACCAATAAATATGGCGAGGTGGTCATTGACGAAAACAATACGGTCATGCCCGGCCTTTATGCGGCGGGGGAATGTGCCTGTGTCTCCGTTCACGGCGGTAACCGGCTAGGAACGAACTCCCTGCTTGACATTCTCGTATTCGGCAAACACTCTGGCCTGCGCGCGGCAGAATACGCAAAGGGCGCGAGTTTCCAATCTACGGCCACGGATGCAACCGATTTTATTCGTGGACACATGGATAAGTTTCTCAATAGGCAGGGCAAAGAACGCGTCACGGATATTGCCAATGGGATGAAAGACATCATGATGGATAATGTAGGCGTATTCCGCACGGAAGAAGGGATGAGTGAAGCCCTCGCAAAAGTGAGAGAACTCCGCGAACGGTTTAAGGAAGTGAGAGTGGACGATCATGGCAAAATCTTCAATACTGATCTTCTCAACACCTGGGAATTGGGGAATTTGCTGGAAATTGCTGAGGCGACCACCGTTTCAGCCTTAGCCCGAAAAGAAAGCCGTGGAGCACACGCTCGTGAAGATTACCCCAAACGTGACGATACCAACTGGATGAAACACACCCTGGCTTGGATGCGCGGCGTTGATGTCGAACTCCGCTATAAGGATGTTGTGTTAACCAAATACGAGCCAAAAGAGCGCGTGTACTAGGAGAAAACGCCATGCCGGAAACAAACAAGCAAACGATAACGCTCAAAATTCTCCGCTACAATCCTGAAAAGGATCAAAAACCCCACTACGAGACCTATACCGTACAGGCAGAACCGACTGATCGCGTATTAGACCTGTTGGAATACGTTAAGGGGTATAACGACGGCACATTGACCTTCCGCCGATCTTGCGCCCATGGGGTTTGTGGCTCGGATGCTATGCGCATCAATGGTCGGAATCTACTGGCATGTAAAGTACTGGTTCAAGACTTAGGAACCTCCACAATTACCGTTGAACCCCTTCTGGGGTTAATGATTAAAAAAGATTTGGTTGTGGATATGGAAGCGTTCTTCGAAAACTACCGTTCGATACTCCCCTATTTCGTCAACGACAATCCACCTGCAGATGGCAAAGAATACATTCAATCCGTAGATCAGCGTGAACGCTTCGATGATACGACGAAATGTATCCTTTGTGCAGCTTGTACCACCTCCTGCCCCTCCTTCTGGTCCAATGATCAATATATCGGCCCGGCGGCGATTGTGAACGCCCACCGTTTTGTCTTTGACAGCCGCGACCAGGGCGCGGCCGAACGCCTGCAAATCCTGAATGAGCAGATGGGGGTCTGGCGTTGCCGTACAGCTTTCAACTGCACCGAAGCTTGCCCGCGCGAAATTCACATCACTCAGGCCATTGCCGAAGTGAAACAAGCGATCATCACAGGGAGGTTGGATTAGTGGGATGTCAACGCGAAAGGTGTACAGTTCTACAAAGTGGTTGAAACCCTCTTAACAAACCACAGGCGGACCGGTTGAAAACCTGGCGCAACGAAATAAATGGCTCTTTGGGATTTGCCGTGGTTGCCTCCCCGCCGATTCCTAAAGAACCAAATAAATTGCGTCTC